>JACDBZ010000262.1 GCA_013694645.1 Chloroflexota bacterium | reverse complement strand
GGCTTCGAGCTGATGTCGTAGACCACGCGGTTGACGCCGGGAACCTCGTTGACGATCCGGGAGGAGATCTTCGCCAGTATCTCGTACGGCAGGCGCGCCCAGTCAGCCGTCATGCCATCGTCCGACGTGACGGCCCGAATCGCAACCACGTTCGCGTACGTTCGCCCGTCGCCCATGACGCCGACCGAGCGCACCGGCGTGAGAATGGCGAACGATTGCCACAATGACCGATACAGCCCAGCACCCTTGATCTCGTCGATCACGATCCAGTCGGCTTCGCGCAGCGTGTCGAGCCGCTCGGCGGTCACCTCGCCGATGATTCGAATCGCCAGCCCGGGGCCTGGGAACGGCTGGCGCTGCACCATCGACTCAGGCAGCCCGAGCTCCATTCCGACGCGACGCACCTCGTCCTTGAACAGCGAACGCAACGGCTCGATGAGCTTGAATCGCAGATCCGCCGGCAGCCCGCCCACGTTGTGATGGGTCTTGATCTTCTGCGACGTCTTCGTCTCGGACGTCTTCGACTCGATCACGTCGGGATAGAGCGTGCCCTGGGTCAGAAAATCGATCTGCCCGATCTTGGCCGCCTCCTCCTCGAAGACCCTGATGAATTCGTCGCCGATGATCCGGCGCTTCTCCTCGGGATCCTCGACGCCCGCGAGGCGCTTCAGAAACCGATCCCGAGCGTCGACCATCACCAGCTTCATGCCCAGTTCCCGCTCGAAAGTGACCCGCAACAGCTCGGACTCGCGCTTGCGCATGAGGCCGTGATCGACGTAGATGCAGGTCAGCTGGTCACCGATGGCCCGATGCACGAGCGTCGCAGCGACCGCCGAATCCACACCGCCCGACAGTGCGCAGATGACATGCCCCTCGCCCACCCGCTCGCGGATCTCCGCGACCGTCGTCTCGATCAGGTTGCCGGCGGTCCAGGTCGGCCGCACGCCAGCGATCTCGACCACGAAGTTGCGCAGGAGCTCGCGGCCGATCGGCGTATGGACCACCTCGGGATGGAACTGGATGCCGTACAGGTTGCGGGATGGATCGGCCAGGCCCGCATACGGGGTTGAATCGGTCTGCGCAGTCGACGTGAAGCCCTCGGGTGGCCGAACGATGGAGTCTCCGTGGCTCATCCAGACCGGCTGATCGCGCTCCATTCCAGCGAAGAGGCCGTCGGCATCGGTGAGGCTGACGGTCGCGGGTCCGTACTCGCGCCGGGTTGAAGGGAGCACGTCTCCGCCCAGCTCGTGAGCCATGAGCTGGAGGCCGTAGCAGATGCCGAGAACGGGGATGCGACCCGACCACAGTGCCGGGTCTGCACGAGGCGCATCGGGGTCATATACCGATGACGGGCCGCCGGACAGGATCACTGCCTTCACGTTTCGACGCTCGAGCTCTGACATCGGCGTGTCGTGCGGAAGGAGCTCGGAATAGACGTTGAGCTCGCGCACGCGTCGCGCAATGAGCTGGGCGAACTGGCTGCCGAAGTCGAGCACGACCACCGTGTCGGGATGCTCGGCCGCTTCGGTTTCGACTCGATGCGGCGGCGCAGCGTGGAGTGCCTGCTCCAGGTACGCCTCGACCTCCGCGTCATCGGGAGCCAGGACGCGGTGGCCGGCGTTGGCCGCTTCTCCGTGGACCGTGCGACCGCGGTCGGTCGGTCGCTGTTGGGGCGTTTCGGCTTCCTGGGTCACTGGCGTCAGTCTATCCGTCCGGCTGGGCTGAGCGGGCACGGTGACGGTCAAACCGTGGCCCGCGTCGGGGCGGGACGTGAACGCCACTGGGCCGCAACGAGGATGAGCGGAACGGCGAGCACCGCCATCCGCAGGACGAAGGCCGCGGTGCTCCCTTCCAGCGCTGCCCTCATATCGCGGCTTCCCGCCGCCACCAGCTCGAATGCGACGGCGGGGAGCGCGACCCCCATCGCCGCACCCAGCTGGCGGAGGCTGTTGAAGAGGGCCGAGCCGGTTCCCGCTTCCTCCGGCGCGAACTGGGAGAGCGCGTCGGTCGCGCTGGCAACGAGAGTCAGCGCGATGCCGGCGCCGTTGACCAGGTTGGTTGCGACGATGACCCACGCCTCCGCACCCGCGCCCCAGGTCGTCATCGTTGCCGCCGACGCAACGAGAAGCGCGAGGCCCGTGAACAGGGAGCGATCGACCCCGAGTGCCCCGACCAGGCGTCCGGCAAACGGGAAGAGGACGAGCCCGACGAGCGGCGCGGCCAGCAATAGGATTCCGGCATCCGTGGCGCTGTACCCACGCCCGAGCTGGAGATAGATTGCCTGGTAGATCGTGGAGGATATGATCGCGAACCACGCTGCTGCGCCGGCCGCGGTTCCCACCACGAAGCGCCTGTTGCCGAAGATGCCGAGCCGCACGGCGGGCTCATCGGTCCGGGTCTCGATTGCGATGAACGCCGCCAGCGCGCCGATGCCCACCAGGGCAGCAATCACGACCGAGACGCTCACCCCAGCACCCGGCACCTCGAGCAGGGCGAACGTGGTGGCAACCCCGAACAGCGAGGCTGCGGCGATGCCGGCGACGTCGAAGTGTCGCGGGCCGACCGGATCGGCGCGGGGCAGCAGGCGCCACGCCGCAAGCGCAACCACGAGCGGCAACGGCAGTTGCGCCAGGAAGACGAACCGCCACCCTGCGAGATCGGTGAGCATGCCGCCGATCACGGGACCGAGGACGGCGCCGAGCGCGCCGGACGTGAAGTAGATCGCGATCGCACTTGCCCGGCGCTGCGGCGGATAGGCGGTGACGGCGATCGCCAGCGACACCGTGTAGAGCACGCCACCGGCCATGCCCTGGGCGATTCGGGCGGCGACCAGCATCTCGAATGTGGGTGCCAGTCCGCTGGCCAGCGTCGTCACGAAGAACGCCACCGCCCCAAGAGTCAGGACGCGGCGAGCGCCGAACCGATCGCTCAGGCGCCCCGCCGCGAGGAGCGTGGCAGCAAGAGCGAGGAGAAAGCCGGTTGTCACCCACGCGAGCTCACCGACGGAGCGGTCGAAGTCATCGGCGATGTGCGGCAGCGCCAGGCTGACGATGCTCGAATCGATCAGCGTGAAGCCGGCCAACCAGGCCAGCGCCAGGAGCGGTCGGGCTCGGGACACAGAAGGCAATCTCGGACGGTCGTCAGGTCTCAGTCTCACAGGGCGGTCAACCGCACCGCGCGACGCCTTGCGCCCTACGCACGAAGGAGAGAAGGAGACGGGTTCGGCTGCCCGTTCTGGCCCGAATCGTTGCGCACGCTGCACGGATCCGCATCAAGTCACCTATTCCTTCTCCGTCCTTGTCCAGTTGATGCACCCGATGCAAGCCGCCTCGAGCTCTCCGCTCCCATGTTGATTCGTGCCAATGCGTGCGTCCGGCGCACGCATCTACGAAGTTCGTGTCCGATGTACCAATCTCGATACCAAGATGTGCGTCCCGCGCACGTTCTGGTCTGGCAGCCACTCTGAGTCCCCTGAAGTTCGTAGATACGTGCACGGCGCGCAACATTGCCCCTGGGGAAGGCGGGTCTACTGATCCAGCCACTCGCGCGGATGGGTCGACAGGAAATCCTCAATCGGGATGCCTCCTGCGCCGATGATGAGCGAGATCGACCCCCGATGTGCGTGCGTGAAGGCCACGGTTCCCGGCGTGCCGCGCGGGTGACCGGTCTTGACCTCGATGGCGATCGGGGTGTCGCGCGAACGCATCAGCTTTCCCGGCCGGACGACCCAGTCCACCTCGTTGTTGCCCTCGCGCCAGTAGCCGAGCTCATCCGGATCCGCGTGCGCCCACAGGTGGGCGCCGATCGCCGTCTGGACCAGGCGCGACCAAGCTTCGTGATCGGCCTTCGCACGCGCAACGGTGGTGCGAGCGGTCGCCGTCATCAGCCCCGTGTTCAATGCCAGCAGCTTGGGAGACGACGCCCTGCGTCGCACGGCGGAGCCCGAGTACTTGTTGATCCCGGTCACCATGCCCGCTCCTCCCAGCAGCTCGAGGTAATGGGCAAGGGTGACGGTGTTGCCCGCATCGGTCAGTGTTCCCAGCATCTTGGTGTAGCTCAGGACCTGGCCGGAATAGGAGCAGGCCAAGCGAAAGAGCTGCCGCAACAGGGCCGGCTTTTCGACCCGGTTGAGCATGAGGATGTCGCGCGAGAGATTCGTCTCGACGATCGAGTCGAGGATGTACTCCTCCCATCGCTCGTATCGCTTGATCAGCGGCGCAGCGCCGGGATAGCCACCATAGAACAGGTACGTGTCGAGGTCCCAGCCAAAGGCGTCGCGCATCTCGCTGAACGTCCAGTGCGTCACGCGGATGACCTCGAAGCGACCAGCAAGGCTGTCGGAGAGGCCCTGCCGAACCAGCAGCGGCGCCGATCCCAGCAGCATGACCCGCAGCGGACTGCCCGATGCCGTGTCCTCGTCCCAGAGCTGCTTCACGACGTCGGACCAGTCCCGGATCTTCTGAACCTCGTCCAGGATCAGCAGGCCACCGGCACGCGCGCCCATCTTCGCCTGCTGCCGGCCGATGGCCCACTGCGTGTAGATCCAACCGATGTCCTCCGGGTCTGGCGCATCCGCCGATGCAAAGTGACCCGGAATGCCGATGGCGTCCATGACCTGCCGCGCAACCGTGGTCTTGCCCACCTGTCGCGGTCCGGCAAGGACCTGGATGAACTGGCGCGGCTCTTCGGCGCGCTCGAGGATCTCGGCGAAGACGGGGCGCCGGTACACCTGCGGCTTGCGACTCATTCACTCACTCTGCTGAGCGGATTAACTCAGTAACGTGAGGAAGTTTACTCAGTTGCGAGTGACGTCGCGACGGCTCGCGCGACGCTCATTGCCCTTCGAGCATGTAGAACTCGCTGAACTCCGCGCAGCGACCGTCCGGAGCGAAGCGGAGGAGGTAGGCGTTGTGGTAGGTACGCACCGGCTGCCCCTCGGCCGGGAAGTACCGGCTGTATCCCACCGCCACGGCTCGGTCCCCCTCGACCGCGTACGGTTCGTAGCTCGCCTCCCATGAACCGGGGGCATCGGGCTCCTCGAGCCAGGATTCGGCGATGGCGTCGTTGCCGGTCGCCATCTGCTCGGGATCGTCATAGGGGCGGTAGCGGTACACGGCGTCATCGGTGAAAAGCGCCTTGATCGGTTCGGGCTCGTTGGCCCGCCAGGCCTCGACGTATCTTTTGAGCCAGTCCTGCACGGCTGCGTGTGTCATGTCCTCCATGCTACTCACGAGTGGAAGATGCTGAGCCGATGCGCTTCCTCTTCAACCTCACGGCGCTCGGCGGCGTGCAATTCCCGCAGCGGTGACAGCTGGATCTCACCCGTCTCGAAACGCCACGCCCCTGCGACCTGGCCGTCAACCAGGAACGTGTTCACCGAGTGTGGCGTCTTGGTGTTGAACACCTGCGGCCGCAGCTCCTCCGGGAGGATCAACGTTCGGCGCGCGTGGACGAGCAGGGCGGCATCCCATACGGCAAGGAAGCGCACCGGAGCAGGCGTCTCCGGATCGGGCAACGACGCGCCAGGCAGGTCGAGCAGTGGCTTGCCGGCCTCGTCGCGCAACGTGCGAAGGCCCATGCGGTCCGCAACCTGTCGCATCTGACCCACGTTCACGCCCATCCAGCTCGCGATGTCCTTGAGCGGCGCCGGGCCGAACGCGCCGAGATAGCGCCGGATGAGCAGCTCCATCCCCTCATCCTCGCTCACCTCCACCGCGGGCAGCCACGCATCCGCCAGCCCATAGACGTCGGCGCGGCGCCGTTCCCATGTGCCGGCTGGCGGGACTCGCACGAGATCGACGCGCATGCCGGCCCAGGCCGCGGTGCGCGGGGCGTACCCACGGGCGACGATTCGCGATGTGAGCTCGCGCATCGACAGTGGACCATCTGCGAGTTCCTCACGAACGGCGTTGGCCACGGCCTCCATATCGGTGCCTTCAAGCTGACGGTGGCTCACCTTCTCGAACCACTCGCGACGGATGCGACGGATACCGGCGGTCATCGGCCAGTAATCGGCCGCCGAAACCATGTGGATGGTGGCGCGCATCACCGTGGCCTGGATGACCGTGCGGTCGACCAGGGCCTGCGTCAGCAGGGGTCTGTCGAAGTCGCGCATGCGCGCCCACAGGCCGATATAGCCCGCCGGCGCGTACTGCGTCTGGATGCCGCCCATCTGCTCGGCGGCCTGCGTGAGGCTCAGTGGCGAGCGCTCCAGCAGCATCTGCCGATCGAGCAGCGTTCGGTTCAGCGCTCGGGGCGAGAGGACCGGCTCAGCCATTCGTCGCTGCCGATCCAATGACGTGATTCACCTTGGAAATCCTATCGGCCACGATGACGGCCGAGGCCACTCGGTTGCCATGGGGCGGGCGTATCAGCCAGGAAATGGCTGAACTTGCGTGGGGTGGCCTACTCGCGGCCGGCGAGCTGCCAGGACTTGCCCTCGGTGGCGATCGATGGTGCGATGACCATCTCGACCGA
>JACDBZ010000257.1 GCA_013694645.1 Chloroflexota bacterium | reverse complement strand
GCCAAGGAGTGTCGCCTGCGTGGCGGTCCGTCCATCGACCTCGCGCTTGCCGACCACGATGTGCGCATCCGCATGAGCCGCGACCTGCGGCAGATGCGTGACGCACAGCACCTGGTGATACCGGCTGAGCGCGCGCAGGCGCTCCCCCAGCGCCGATGCGTTGCGTCCGCCGACTCCCGCGTCGATCTCGTCGAAGACGAGCAGTGGCGTCTCGTCGGCCGCGGCCAGGACGACCTTGATGGCCAGCGAGAGCCGGCTGGCTTCACCACCCGACGCGATCCGGGAGAGCGGCCGGGGCGGCTCGCCGGCATTTGGCGCGAAGGTGAAGGTGACCCGGTCCACGCCACTCGACCCGATCTCGATAGGATCCAGCTCAATATCGAATGAGCCGGCGTTGAGCCCGAGTGGCGGCAGCTCATTATTCACCGCCGCCGCCAGACGTTCACCCGCGGCCTGGCGCGCCGCGGTCAATGTCGCCGCAGCTTCGTCCAATATCGCCCTGCGCTGCATCTCCTGAGCGCGCAGGCGCACCCGCGCACCTTCCTGGTTGTCGAGCGCCTCGAGCTCCGCGGCCGCGGAGGATCCGAACGCGAGCACCGCCTCGATCGAGTCACCGTACTTGCGACGCAGGTCATACAGGAGACCCAGCCGCTCCTCAGCAGAGGCGCGGCTGTTCGGATCGAGATCGACACCCTCGGCGGCTGCGCTCACGTCGCGAGCGAGCTCAGCTGCCTCGGCGGCCAATGCGGACGCACGATCGGCCAATGGTGTGAACCGTGTGTCGTGCTGCCCGGCGGTCGCCAGGCCACGCTCAACCGCGCTCAGCGCGTCGCCGGCACCTCCGTCGTCCCGCAGCGCTGACACCGCCTCGGCCGCGGACTGCACGATCGTCTCGACGTGCTCGGCAGCGCGCAATTGAGCCTCCAGCTCGCCATCCTCGCCGCGGCGGGGCGCGGAGCCTTCGATCTCACCGACCTGGTGGCGGAGCAGCTCGACCCGTCGAGCCAGCTCGTGCGCATCGGTCAGGAGCTCGGTGGCCGCAGCGACCGTCGACCGCCACGCTCGAAATGCCGCCCCGGCCGCGGTGACCAGGGTCGCGAGCCCACCGAACCCGTCGAGGAGGGCCAGCTGACGGGCTGGCTCGAGCAGGCGCTGCTGGTCATGCTGCCCGTGGATCTCGCCCAGCATGGCCCCGATGCCTGCCAGTCCACCGACGGTGACGGCCCGGTCGTTGACCCGCGCCATCGATCGGCCATCGGCGCCCACCTCGCGGCGCACGATGATGCTCCCCTCCCCGGCCTCCGCCACCTCGCGCATCGGATCGTCGTCAGGCAGGCTCGGAGCGTCGAAGACGGCCTCGACGCGGGCGGCATCGGTCCCGGCGCGAACCTGATCGGTGGAAGCTCGCGCGCCGAGTGCAAGGGCGACCGCGTCGACCACCAGCGATTTCCCGGCGCCGGTCTCGCCGGTCAGCACGGTGAAGCCCTCGCCCAGCGTCAGGCGCACGGACTCGACCACCGCGAGGTTCTCGACCCTCAGCTCGCGCAATGCCATCAGTGCAGTGCCATCAGTACGGCAGCAGACCGGCCTTGGTGCGAAGCAGGTCGTAGAAGGGCGTCGCGCCGGCAGGCTCCAACAAACGCAATGGCTCCGGCAGAGCACGGACCTCGACTCGATCGCCCGGAGCCAGCTCGACATCCCACTGACCGTCGATGCTCACGATCGCCGGGTCGGACGCTTCCCGCAGCGTCAGCTGCACGACGTGATCCTCACCCGCCACCACGCTGTGCAGCGGTGAGAGGTAGGCCGCCACCGGGGTGATGATCATGTTGCGCAGGCGCGGATCAAGGATCGAGCCGCCGGCGCTGAAGCTGTAGGCGGTCGACCCGGTCGGCGTGGCCACGACGACCGCATCGGCGACATAGGTGGCAAGGTGAGAGCCGGAAACCTCGACCTCGAGGCGAATCATCCGGACACGTCGCCCGCGGGCGACGACCACCTCGTTCAGGCACGCGTGACGTTCGACGACCTCTCCGTCGGGGTGGACGATGGCGGCCTCGATCCGGAAACGGTCCTCGACCGTGTAATCGCCGACGACGACCTGGTCGAGCGCACCCTCCAGCCCATCGGTCTCGACCTTGGCCAGGAAGCCGACGCGACCGAGATTGATACCCAGCGCCGGCACGCCGGTCTCACCGATGGCACTGGCGCTGCGTAGAAAGGTGCCGTCACCGCCGAGCACGCAGACAAGGTCGGTGCCCGACGCGCATGCCTCGGCGATCGCGCCGCGATCTTCTGCCCGGGCGTCCCAGGCCTCGACGCGGTTCGTCGCGCACCAGGCGTGCGCGCGCTCGAGAACGGCACGGGCCTCGACGTTGTACGGATTGAATGCGAAGCCGATGCGCCGCAGCTCCATCACGCCTCGCTCGTCGCGTTCCGACTCTCGACGGCACGGGCAAGGGCGTCGATCCGCTCACCGAGCGCCGTGATCTCCGTCGCCAGGTCCTGCGGTGCGGACCGCTCGCGCACTGCCGCGTAGGAGCGATCCAGCCCGGCGGCGATGAGGGCGCGCATGAGGCTCGAGGGCGACACATTCCGTGCGCGCGCGGCTTCCTCGACGCGCTCGAGCAGCGCATCGGGCATCCGCAGACTCACGATCTGGCGCATCGTATCGGGCGCGGGTTCCGGGATCGGCGGTTCGATGACCTCGAGCCCCTCGAAACCGATGCCGAGCTGTTCCGCGCCGCTCGCGCCGCGCGCCGTCCTGCGTTTCATCGAACGCATCGTAATACGCGTGTGCTACGAGCCGCGCACCGCCGCGACGCTGCTCCGTGCGAACGCCGCAGGATCCGGGGGGTGCAGCCGGAGATCGGCGAGAAACTCGACGTTGCCGTCGCTGCCGGTGATCGGCGACCGGATGACACGATGGGCATGCAGCCCGGTCGGCGCGGCGTCCCGCGCGAAGTCGCGCAGCACGCGCTCCCACACGACTGGATCACGCACCACGCCGCCGCGCGGCACCTCCTCGTGGCTGGCCTCGAACTGTGGCTTGACGAGGGCGATGACGCGTCCGTCGTCACCGAGCAGGTTGTGAACGGCCGGGAGCACGAGACGCAGGCTGATGAAGCTCAGGTCGAGCGTCGCGAGATCGATCGGCTCGGGAAGCCGGGTGAGATCGCGAAGGTTCGTCCGCTCCAG
>JACDBZ010000235.1 GCA_013694645.1 Chloroflexota bacterium | reverse complement strand
CCGGCGAGCACCGCGGAAGCCACCGCGTGGTCCAGGACGCCGGCGGCCACGGCTTCCTCGACCGACGCGTACTCTGCCCGCGCTCCAGCCAGAGCAGGGACCGCGGTCGTGGCCAGAACGGCGACAGGGACGAGCATGGTGATGATCCGCCTCGCGGCAGAAGTGGTGATCGCCAAGAGATCCCCCAGATGGTGCGAGCGCCACTTGTGCGCGCTTGATCCTGTTGATGACGTTACGGATCACGCGACTGCGCCGCACGCGTACCAATTGAAGTCCAGGAGGCCGTACCTTCTGCTATTCTCCACATCCGCGAAGTGGCGCCCCGCCTTTGAAGGTGCCGATGCGGATAGGTGCACACCTCCGTTCCTTTGGACACGGCTTCGCACAACTGCCGGTACGAACGGAGGGGGGTCGATCGCCGAAAGGATTATCGGCAGAGCGGAGGACGGCATACAGACTGCCGTACCGACAGCTTCCGATCGTGGACTCATCCTCCACCCGGCGGCGTCGCAATCAGCAGCCGGTCCACACATACCAATCCACACATACCAATCAGGGAGGGATCCAGATAATGGATCGACTGAATCGCCCAGGCCCGCTCGGCCTCATTGCCGCCATCTTCATGCTCCTCGCCATCGCCGCACCCGTCGGTGCCGCCACCACGGGCACCATCTGCGGCGAGGTCGAGGCATTCACGGCGCCCACGGCACTCGCCGACGGGAGCATCACCATCAATGGCACCGAGGAGCCCGTACTCGATGGCGCTGTCGACCTGGCCACTGCCGCTCAGTTGACAGCCCTTGCCTCACTCGGCGCATTCACCTGCGTCAACGTCGTCGCCGACGCCGACGGCGACATCACGGACCTCTCGCTCGCCGCGCAGGCGGAACTGTGCGGCACCGTGACGGAATCCGCGGGAGTCTTCTTCGTCGGCGACACTGCCCTCACCGCGGACGCGCTCTCGCTCATCAGCGGAGACAGCGCGCTGACCGCTCTCCTGAATGCCGCGGCGGACGGCGCCGCGCGCGTCTGTCTCGACCTCGCGTTCAGCACCGCGGGCGTCGTCACCAGCATCAACCTCGACGCCAGCCTGACCCTGTGCGGGACGGTCACCCTCGACGCCGACTCGGCCACAATCGGGGGAGTCGACGTACCGCTCAGCCTGCTGTCCGCCGATGCGCAGGCCGCCCTCCAGGTGGCCGCCGACGCAAGCGCCGACTTCTGCGTCGACGTGGTCGTTGAGAACACCGACGTGGTGGACGCTGCCGTCGAGGGCACCGTCACGCTGTGCGCGACGGTCACCATGAACGCCGATGGCAGCGCGACGGTCGACGGCGTGACCATCCCGGCCGAGCTGATCGATGCCGATCTGGCGGCTGCGCTTCAAGCGGCTGCCGATGCAGGGGGCGAGGCATGCGTCACCGTGGATGCGGTCATCTCCGGCGGGGAGACCATCGTGACCGTGGTCGCGGACGTCTCGCTGTGCGCCACGGTGGAGGCGATCACCGCCACGACCATCACGGCGGGCGGCGTCACCTTCCCGACCTCGAGCGACCTCAGGGGCGTCATCGAGGTCGGCGATGATATCTGCTTCGACCTGGTGACCGATCCCGACGGCGGGATCGTGATCCCGGACGGCGAGGTGATCACCGACCCGGACGGCACGCCGATCACCGACCCGGACGGCACGCCGGCGGACGATGGCACGCCGGCGGACGATGGCACGCCGGCGGACGCGGACGCGACCCCCGTGGTGACCGAGCTTCCGGATGCCGCGATTGAGGCCCGCCAGGCCGCAAGCCCGCTCGCGATCTTCCTGGCGCTGGTCGTCATGGTGTCACTGGGCCTGCTCGGGTTCCGCGCCCTGGAGGCTCGTCGCACCCGCTGACGATCCCGACGATCGCCTCCATTCGACAGAGGGGCCCAGGACGCAACGTCCGGGGCCCCTCGCTAGACTGTGGATATGGCCCTCGAAGACCCTCGCCCCGATTTCACGACCCTCCGTGAACTGCGCATCGTCGCCGAAGCGACGGCTGGCCACGCATCGCCGTCGGAGATGATGTACCCGGGCGGCCCGCTCAGCGACGGTGGCCTCCTGGCCCCGGGCGACGCCGTGGCGGAGAACGCAGGTCCCGGCGGTCGGCGGCCGGAGTGGCTCAAGGTGCGCATCGGCGCCGGAAGCACATACGCGGATACCAGGCGTGTCCTTCGCGCCGAAGCACTCAACACCGTGTGCGAGGAGGCCAGGTGCCCGAACCAGGGAGAGTGCTGGGCGCTCGGGACAGCGACCTTCATGATCCTCGGCAGCGTGTGCACCCGGAACTGCGGCTTCTGCGCCATCGACACCGGCCGTCCGCCCATTACCGACCTGGACGAGCCACGGCGCGTGGCCGAGGCTACGAAGCTCATGAATCTCAAGCACGTCGTGATCACCATGGTCGCCCGCGACGACCTGCCCGACGGAGGGGCGCGGATGGTCGCCGAGACGATCGGCCAGATCCGCCTCGAGAACCCAGGCACCAGCATCGAGGTGCTCATCAGCGACCTGAACGGTCGCCCGGACGACATCCGAACCGTCGTCGAAGCGCGGCCTGACATCCTCAACCACAACGTCGAGACGGTCCCCCGTCTCCAGAAGCCGGTCCGACGCCGTGCGCGCTGGGATCGGTCCGTATCGGTTCTCACGCACGGTCGCGGCGTGGCGGCCGAAATCGGCTTCGACGGCCTGGTCACCAAGACCGGGATGATGCTGGGCCTGGGCGAGACGTGGGACGAGGTCGTCGAGGCCATGCATCTGCTGCACGAAGCCCAAGTCGACGTCCTGACCATCGGCCAATACCTGCGGCCGAGCCAGCAGCACCTGCCGCTCGTGAAGTACTACACACCGGCGGAGTTCATGTCGTTGCGACGGATCGGGCTAGAGATGGGCTTCAAGCACGTCCAGTCGGGCCCGCTCGTGCGCTCCTCATACCACGCTGCGGAGCAGGTCCCCGGCCGCGAGACGGCCGCTGCTGTCTAGGCAACGATGCGTTCCGCGCCATCCAGCCGCCAGATTCACACCATGGCTGCGCGCGGCCATGTCACGGGAGGCGCACGCACCGGATTCACACCCCGGCCGCAATCGGCGCCCGGTTCGCGCCTCGCGTTACCGGATTCACACCCCGCCCGACATTTCGGGCCGTTCAGGTCCCACCTCGTGTCACGTGTCGCCGCGGTGTGAATATGGTCAGATCCAGCGACCGATGAGCACCGATCCGCCCTTTCGCGATATCAGCGAGCGTCCGGACGAGGCCGATCCGCCACGCCCCAGGCGGCCAGACCCGCACGCTCCGCACCGGCCCGCCAGCGACGAGCATCCGTTGCTCGCAGCTCACGGCGGAGTGTTGACGGTCGATCACCTGGGAACCGTGGCCTACCGCCCAGCCTGGGAGCTCCAGGACGAAATCGCGGATCAGCGTCGCGGCCGCCGGATCGGGGATCGGCTGCTGCTGGTCGAGCACTTTCCGGTATACACGATCGGACGCGGCGGCGACGCGTCGAACATGCTGGCAAGCTCCGAGCGATTGCACGAGCTGGGCGTCGAGCTCGTTCGGATCGATCGGGGCGGTGACATCACGTACCACGGACCCGGCCAGC
>JACDBZ010000248.1 GCA_013694645.1 Chloroflexota bacterium | reverse complement strand
GAGCTGCTCGTTGAGAGCGGCGAAGGCACCGCGCGGCATGAAGACTTCGCCGCGCACCTCCATCCGATCGCCCGGTGGGTCCTCGTGCAGGCGCAGCGGGATGGCGCGCACCGTGCGCAGGTTTGCGGTCACGTCCTCCCCGGTCGTCCCGTCACCGCGGGTCGCGCCACGCAGGAAACGGCGGCCGTCGTAGCGCAGGCTGATCGCCAACCCGTCGATCTTCAGCTCGCAGACGTAGGTCACCGCAGGATCCGTCGCGTCGAGATCGAGTCCGCGTCGCACGCGCGCATCGAACTCTCGTAGCTCATCTGCGCCGAACGCGTTCCCGAGGCTGAGCATCGGCACATCGTGCCTCACCGATCGGAACCCGCCCTCGACCGGCGCGCCGATCCGCTGCGTCGGCGAGTCGCTGGTCAGTAACTCGGGGTGCGCGGTCTCGAGATTGACGAGCTCGCGGAACAGCCGGTCGTACTGCCGATCAGGCATGGTCGGCGCGTCGAGAACGTGATACCGGTGATTCGCCTCATCGAGCGTCGCGCGCAGCTCTGCGGCACGGGCGACGGGATCGGTCGCGGTCATCGAGGGGATTCAGCGTCGGCGGCCTCGGGCTCGTCATCGGCGTCGGGCTCGTCCTCGTCGTCAAACCAGGCGCGCAGGTGTCCGGCGTGCTCGCGATAGTGCTCCGGCCCGTCGTAGCCGACGACCCCAGCGGGGGTGTGCCCGTTTCCGAGCGGCACGTCGAGCAATCCGGGGTCGAGCTCAGTGAGGGCAGCCGCAAGACCCTCGAACGCGCGCTCCTCGCGCTCGACGGCGGCATCCGGGATCGTCTGCCGAGCCTCCGCGAGCAGGCGCGCGTTCATCGCATCGGTCTGCGCCGGATCGTAGGCAAACTCCGCGCCCCGGCCGCCGGCCGCCAGCTTCAGGGCCTCGGTGGCATGCTCGGCCCAGAACGCGACATGGACGATCACGTCGCGGACGCTCCAGTCCTCGATGACGCCCGGCACGGTCACCAGCTCGAGGTCCACCGCCTCGAGTGCCGCGAGAAACGCGTTGCGTTCCGACGTCAGCTCGCCAAGGAGTGCCTCAATGCGGCTCATCGGTCATCCCTCGCAGACGCAGTTCAGCCAGGTGCTCACGATAGTGCGCCGATCCATCCTCGATGATTCCTTCCTCCAGCGTTGCTCCATCAGGAAGGCGCTCGGACAGCAGCGCCGGGTGGATGGCCCCCAATCGCTCCACGAGGGCCTGCGCCGATGCAGCCTCACGCTTCCGGACACGTGCGAGGTCCGTCTGGCGAGCGACCCGCGCGACGGTCGCGTTCACCTCGTCCACCGATGACCCATTCATCCCTGCCTCTTGCCCACGCCCGCTCTCCATGGCATGAATGATCTCCACCGCGTGTCCCGTCCAATAGCCCAGATGCGCGACCAGCTCGCGCGCGCCCCACTCGCCGATGAGTCCGGCGGCATTCAGGTGTCGCGGATCGATCGCGTCAAGGGTCGAGAAGAACTCATCACGTGCCGCGGCCAGGTCGCCGATCAGGTCGTGCGCCCCGCTGCTCATGCGCGCTCGAGCCCGGCATAGGCGGCGATCAGCCGCTTCACGCCCTCTCCCACGAAAGCCACGGTGACCTCCTCGTCGCCCTTCACGATGCGGCTGCTGACCACGATCCCATCTCCGAACCGTCGATGCCTCACCCGGTCGCCGGCACGCCAGCTCGGATCCTCCTCGGCACCGAGAGCGTCACCCGCGCCGGGCGCCGAGAAGGTGCCGCTGCCGAGGTCGACCGATCCGGCGCCCCCGTAGCTCGTGGCCGCCACCCGCTCGCGCACCGCATCCAGCTGGCGGCCGACCGGTCGCGGTGCCGAGGGCGTCGTCATATCGGGCAACGAGATCGGCCGCAGCGGCTCACGCACGCGGCGCGTCGGCGAGCGATAGCCACCGGGCAGCCAGCTGCTGTCGTCGTCGTCGGTGCCTCGTGGCCAGTCGCCGCCCCGTCGGAAGGGCGCCGCGGAGCGCTCGGCCGCCAGCAGCTCCTCGGGAAGCTCGGAGAGGAATCGCGACGGATCCGACTGCGCCCCGACGCCATACGTTGACCGATGGTGCGCATGCACCAGGTAAAGCCGATCCTTGGCGCGCGTCATGCCCACGTACGCCAGGCGCCGCTCCTCCTCCAGCTCACGCTCGTCCTCGAGCGCGCGTCGGTGCGGCAACAGGCCCTCTTCCATGCCCACGATGAAGACGACCGGGAACTCGAGCCCCTTGGCCGCATGGAGCGTGATCAGGGTCACCCGGTCCGGGGTCTCTTCCAGCTCGTCCTGGTCGCTGACCAGCGCCACCTCCTCGAGGAATCGAGCCAACCCCTCGGGCGCGGCGATCTCGTCGAACTCGGCCGCGTGGTTGCGCAGCTCGGTGACGTTCGTCCAACGCTCCTCGCCGTCATCGGTGCCGTCCTGGATCGACGCCTGGAGCCCCGAACGCTCGAGCGCGGCGTCGAAGATGGCGGATGGGGGATCGGTCGGAACCATGGCCATCAGCCCGCGCATGAGCTCGGCGAAGACGCCCAGCTGCGCTCGCGCGCGAGGTGCCAGGTTGGGGTTCTCAGCAGCCTGCTCGACCGCCGTGAACATGCTGACGTCGCGCGACTCGGCCCACGCCCCGAGCTCCTCGACCGTCTTGGCCCCAATTCCGCGCGCCGGCACGTTGATGATCCGGCCAAGTGCCACCCGATCCCCGCGATTCCGCGCCAGGCGCACGTACCCGAGCGCGTCCTTGACTTCGCGGCGCTCGTAGAAACGCGTGCCGCCGATCAGCTGATACGGGATCCCGAAGCGCATGAGCGACTCCTCGATCACGCGGCTCTGGGCGTTGATCCGGTACGCGATGGCGACATCGCCGTAGCGCAGGGAGCCGTCCTCGTCATCTGCCCGGCTGGTGAGCAGGCGAGACATCGATCCGCGGCCGGCCCCGCCGACCAGCTTCTCGACCTGGCGCGCGACAAACTCCGCCTCCTCGTACTCGTTGTAGGCATCAAAGAGCGTGATCTGCGCTCCGCCGCCGCGATCGGTCCACAGCTTCTTGTCCTTGCGCCCGGCGTTGCGGCTGACGACGGCGTGTGCCGCGTCGAGGATCGTCTGCGTGGAGCGGTAGTTCTGCTCGAGCTTGACGACCTTCGCGTCAGGGTTGTCGGCCTCGAAGTCGAGGATGTTGCGCATGTCGGCGCCGCGCCACGAGTAGATGCTCTGGTCATCGTCCCCGACCACCGCCAGGTTCTTGTGCCGTGCGGCAAGGTGACGGCAGAGCAGATACTGGGCGCGGTTTGTGTCCTGATACTCGTCGACGTTGATCTGCTGCCAGCGATTCTGGTACCTGGCGAGCACCTCCGGATGCTGCTCGAACAGGAAGACGGTGCGCATGAGGAGGTCGTCGAAGTCCACCGCGTCGTCCTCGCCGAGCTGGCGCTGGTATGCCTCGTAGACACGCGCCGCGGTCTCGTCGTAGTAGTTCGCCGCCTGCCGCCCGGCGGTGGCGACGTCAGCGAGCTCGTCCTTTCGCTGCCCGATCCAGGCCAGCATTCCGTTCGGGCTGAAGCGCTTCTCGTCGAGGTCCAGGCGGCGCAGCACCGCCTTGACCAGCGCCACCTGGTCCGCGCGGTCATAGATCGTGAAGCGGCGCGTGAGGCCGATGGCCGCGCCGTCGCGCCGCAGGATCCGCGCACAGATCGAGTGGAAGGTGCCGATCGTCGCCTCACGCGCCGCGTCGATGCCGATGAGACCGGAGATGCGCTCGCGCATCTCTCCGGCCGCCTTGTTCGTGAAGGTGACCGCCACGATCTGCCACGGCTTGTAGCCGGAGGCGATCAGGAAAGCCACTCGATG
>JACDBZ010000244.1 GCA_013694645.1 Chloroflexota bacterium | reverse complement strand
GCTCGGCCTTCTTCGGCGAGGCGCTGGAGGTCCATGAGGCCGTCAACCGGCTGACGCCCGAGCAGCGTGAGATCGCCCTGTTCTGGTCGGACGACCCGGGTCTGACGGCGACGCCTCTGGGCCATTCCATATCAATCCTCAGCCAGCTCCTCCGCGCCCAGGACCGCTCGCTGGCCTTCGCGGCCGAGGCGTATGCGCGCATGGGGGCGGCGGTTTGCGACGCGTTCATCGCGTGCTGGCACGTCAAGTACCGCGAGAATCTCGTCCGCCCGATCACGTACATCCGACGTCACATCGACCCTGCCTGGGGCGACCCACTGCCACTCAACACGCCCCGTTTCCCGAGTACACGTCGGGTCACTCGGTGCAGTCTGCCGCAGCGGCCGAAGTCATGAGCTCGCTGTTCGGGGAGGTGGGATTCACCGACCATACCCACGATGCGCGCGGCATGGCCCCGCGCTCGTTCGGTTCGCCTGCCGAGTTTGCGCGGGAGGCGGCGATCTCGCGCCTGTATGGCGGGATCCATTACCGATCCGCCATCGAGCGCGGCCTCGACCAGGGACGTTGCATCGGTGCCGCGGTCAACGCAGTGCAGTTGAGGATAGCGTGATGATCGGCAGGCTGATGAACCAGGATACGAGCATCCAAAGGCCGCCCAGCCACCGGCCAACGAGCACGAAGTAGGCGGCGCGGATCAGCAGCGGTAGCTGTGGTCTGGGTTCCGGCCCTTCATGTACGTGACGCCGTCGCATATGGGCGTCATCGGCGAGGTGTTACTGCTCTGGTCGTCCCTGCGTAGAGCTTCATCGTCTAGATGACCCGCAGCACGATGTTGCCGGTCTTGCGCTCGGTCTCGACGTAGCGGGCAGCCTCCACGACCTGGTCGAGGGGATAGGCGCGATCGATGACCGGACGGAAGGCGCCGGACTCCATGAGCTCGGCAATGAACCGCACGTTCGGCTGCGAGAACGCGGGGATCGCGAAGACGGCGCGGCGGCCGCGGGAATCCACGCCATGATGCGCGACGACGTCCGAGTCGACTCGTTCTGCCACCACTGCGGCACGCCGATCACCGTCGAGCTGCGGGACGGACATGCCGCTCGGGCTGAGCCGGAGGAGACGCTGGTGTACCTCAAGTACGTCAGGACCACCGAGAGCGCAACGAGGACCGCCACCATTGCGCGGAACGTCGTGAGTGGACTCAGATCACGCATGGTCATACCAGCGAGCCTTCGATATCGAAGCGGAGTGCCTTGAGCGGCTTGAGATCATCGCCCCACTCGTGCGCTACGCCGCGGGAGCTCAGCAGGCGCTCCACGCGGTCCTCGAGCTGCTGCTGGAATGATGCATCGGCATCTCCGACAAGCCGACTCAGCGCCATCGACAGGAATCCGGCCGGCCACCCCTGTGCCTGTTCGATGCCGTGAAGGGCAGGGTCAAGGTTGTCATGGTAGGGCGGCCAGGTTGACTCGAGTCCGAAGAGCGTCCGAATGAGCGCAATGGCCGATTCGGCAGCATGGAGTTGTTGGCCAAGCCTGTCGCCGCGCCGGGCCGACTTCATGGATCGGACGAAGCTGTTGAGGTACCCGTCGTAGGCGGTGGCCGTGTTCTCATGCGCGATGCGATCGGCCTCTGTTCTCATCCGGGCCAGCATGGCGCCTATGTCGCCGCTGCGATCGAACGCGACGCGAGCGGCCAGATACGTTGCCGTGTACCAACCAGGAGTGCTGACGTAGGTCGCCATCCGCGACGGTGTCTGGTAGAAGACGTCCGCGACCGATCCGTCGTCGAGGCTGACTCGTTCGTGCTGTCCCGGTTCGCGCGCGTCATACGCCTCCTGGGTGGCGATGCGGATGAGGTCGTAATCGGAGTCGTCTCGTGCCTGGCCGCTGGCAAGCGAGCCGTGGAGCAGGACTCCCAGCGTGTCAGCGTCTCCTTTCAACGCAGCGACAAAGCTCGTCAGGACCGGATCATTCGGCTGGAGGTCAGTCACTTGGCGGACTCCGTGCGAACGATGTCGTATCCCCCCGCGCCCCTATCGGAGATCGTGGATCTCGAAGCCGGCCGCCTGTTCCACGAGCCACTCCGGAACGCCGAGCAGCGTGGCCACGCCAATGTCCTCGTCAATGTCCGGCCATCTGATGGCCGTACCGAATGAGGTGATCTCCCAGTGGTTGCGCGCCTGTGCGGTGGCATTGACGAGGCGCGGGAATCGATCGATCGGGACGCTGATCTCGCGCCCGTCGCTCAGCGCGACGTGAAGCCGCCCGGCTGTGAACCGCACGGAGGTCGCCAGCGCGGGATCGATCTTGATCTGTTCAGTCGAAGAACTCATACCATCGCTCCAAGAACTGATCCGTGTGGGCCTCCACGATGTTGGCCATGCGGCGAAGCTGGCGTCGATTGTATCCCCGGCTTGTCACGCGACCGTTGTGGGGTAGCCAGAACTTCGCATCGCCGCCGTGGCCGTCGACGTGGATGTGGGGAGGCTCGTCGCGGTCGGCGGAGTGGAATCGGAAGGCGTATCCGCCCTCGGTATGGATGGTGGGCACACCCGGAATTGTCGGGTTGCACGCTTACGCAGCGCTTACCATCGGCTCATTAGCGGGGAGCTCGACCAAAGCTGGAGACGGGCCGACCATTAGCCTGAGGGTTCGCTCGCAGCCGACCCTGATGCTGTTCGGCGATGCCGATCCGACCGGCACGGTGGACGTCTGGCGTCGCTTCGTCGTTGCCACCATGTGCATGGCCGACGCCGAGCGACTGCCGCTGATGGCATAGGGACGCCCCGCAAGGGCGGAACTCGGGGGCACGGGCGATCCCCCGGCATCCCCGTTGTCAGGTGATTGCCGCGACGGGCTATGTAGTGGCTGATGGGTCCGACAACCGGTAGAAACGGAGCATGTCGAGCTCGGGCTGGTCGAGCCGTTCGAAACCGCCGAAGCCAGCCTCCGAGGCATACCGGCGCATCGTATCCTCGCGGATGACGGTCCCCGTCGCCGCCGTCGGCCGCTCTGTCATCGCACTCGGCAGGCACGTGAAGATGCTGAAGCCATAGAGCATCCGCTCGATCTCTCCGGCCGGGGCCGTGAACGCGTCCTCCGTCTTCTCATCCGCGATCA
>JACDBZ010000214.1 GCA_013694645.1 Chloroflexota bacterium | reverse complement strand
CGTCCGTCTCCTGGGCCAGATGACGGCGCAACGATTCGATTGCCCGGAAGGTGAGGCCACGAATGGTCCCCGCTCGCCTGCCCATGACGCGGGCGGCCTCCTCCGCGGAGAGTCCCCCGGCGTACCGCAGCGCGATCGCCTCCTGCTGATCGGGCGTCAGCTGGCGGATAGCCGCTCGCAGCTCCCGGACTTCCTCATCGCGCAACGAGAGGGCTTCAAGGCCGATGCCATCGCTGGGTTCCGCGATCGAGCCGAGCTGCTCGGTGGGACGGATGCGCCGCTGATGGTCAATGACGGCATTGCGCGCGATCCGAAAGGCCCATGCCGCGAACGGGCGGCCATTGTGCCGGTAGCGCGGCAGCGCGGCGACGATGCGCTCGAAAACGAGATGGGTCAGATCCTCGGCATCTTCGCGGCGGCGCACGCGCACCGCGACGTAGCGGTAGATGGGGCCGACCAATGCATCGTAGAGGCGTCCCACGGCGTCGATGTCGCCGGTCGTGGCGGCGACGGCCAGCTGATCCACCGTCGCGTCATCGGCGAGCGATGACGGAATCGGAGGCGTGCGGAGGTCCCCGTCGACGAAGGTCGGGCGGAGGGTGGCGCTCAGCGGATGTTCACGCATCGGGCAGCGGGCTCGGGGCACGAGATACGATGAGCGCACGCTAGCACCCCTACCGGTGGATGACCATCCCCGTTCCGGTCAGATGATCGCGAGCTGCCGACCGACTCGTTCGAAGACGCCCAGGCAGGTGTCGAGCTCCTCCCGCGAGTGCTCGGCGGTGACGATGGTCCGAACGCGGCTCTTCTCCTCCGGCACGGTCGGAAAGCCGATCCCCATGGCGAACACCCCTTCCTCGAAGAGACGGTCGCTGAACCGATGCGCCACGGCGCCCGCACCGACGATCACCGGCGTGATCGGCGTCTCGCTCTTTCCCGTGTTGAAGCCCAGCCTCTCGAGGCCCGTCTTGAAGTGTCGGGCGTTCTGCCACAGCCTCTCGATCAACTCTGGCTCCGATTCGAGCACGTCGATCGCCGCCAGGCAGGCCGCGGCCACCGCAGGTGGGTGCGACGTGGAGAAGAGGAAGGGTCGTGCCCGATGCTCGAGGACCGTGCGCAGGCTCGCCGGACCAGCCACGTAGCCACCAAGCACGCCGATCGCCTTTGAAAGCGTGCCCACCTGCACCTGCACGCGCCCGTTGAGATCGAAGTGATCGACGCTCCCCCGCCCGTTGCGGCCAAGGACGCCGGAGGCATGGGCGTCATCCACCATGACGATCGCGTCGGCCGCCTCGGCAGCGTCGACGATCTCGGGCAGCCTGGCGATGTCGCCATCCATGCTGAAAACGCCATCGGTGATGACGAGGATGGTCCGATGCGCATCTGTCTTGCGAATTTCTCGGAGGGTGGTCGTCAGTGCTTCCATGTCCGAGTGTGGAAAGATCTTGCGCTCGGCCCTGGTGAGGCGGATGCCGTCGATGATGCTGGCGTGGTTCAGCGCATCGCTGACGATGACCGCGCCCTCCGGCGCCAGGATCGGGATCACGCCGGTGTTGGCGGTGAAGCCCGACTGGAACGTGAGCACCGCCTCGGTGTGCTTGAAGGTCGCGAGCCGTGCTTCCAGCTCTTCGTGGAGGCTCATCGTGCCGGCAATCGTGCGGACCGCGCCGGAGCCTGCGCCGAATCGCTGGACCGCCTCCAGCGCGGCGGCCTTCAGCCTGGGGTGGGTGTTGAGACCGAGGTAGTTGTTCGAGCTGAGGGTGATGACCTCGCGCCCGTCGATGACGCATCGGCTCCTCTGCTCGCTCTGGACCACCCGCAGTCGCCGATAGAGGCCATTCGCCTTCAGCTCCTCGATCTCGGCCTCGAGAAAGGCGAGCGGATTGCGAGCTCGCGCTGTCGTATCGGTCACTCGCACAGGATAGCCCTGGCCCTCTTCATCGGCGACGCGAATCCCCTACATCTCACGACGTGAGCGGTATCGGAACCCGCATTCAGCTGGC
>JACDBZ010000205.1 GCA_013694645.1 Chloroflexota bacterium | reverse complement strand
GGTCGATTATGGGGCGACCGTGCTCAAGCTCCGGGTCGGTGGCAAGTACCGGCGCGACGCGGTCCTGCGCCACCTCGTCGACCTCCAGTACCAGCGCAACGACCAGGATCTCGCCCGCGCCAAGTTCCGGGTCCGCGGCGACACCCTCGAGTTCCGGCCGGCGAGCGAGGAGCGGATCGTCCGAGTGGAGTTCTTCGGCGACGAGGTCGAGCGAATCACGGAGATCGACCCGCTCACCGGCGAGCTCCTCGCCGAGCGCAAGGACATCAACGTCTATCCCGCCACCCACTACGTCACGCCGACGGACAAGCTCAAGGCCGCGGTCGTGGACATCGAGGCGGAGATGGAGGAGCGCGTCGGGCAGCTCGAGGCGGAGGGCCGCGACCTCGAGGGCGCCCGACTGCGCCAGCGGACGACGTTCGACATGGAGATGCTCCGCGAGGTCGGCTTCTGCTCCGGCGTCGAGAACTACTCGCGACACCTGTCGCGGCGCGAGGCGGGGTCGCGGCCCTGGACCCTGCTCGACTACTTCCCGCCCGACTTCCTGATGGTCGTCGACGAGTCGCACATGACAATCCCCCAGGTCGTGGGCATGTACAAGAACGACCGAACCCGCAAGGAGATCCTGGTCGATTTCGGTTTCCGGCTGCCATCGGCCCTTGACAATCGGCCGCTCACCTTCGAAGAGTTCGAGGACCACTTCAGCCAGGTGGTCTACATGAGCGCCACACCGGGACCGTACGAGACCGAGCGCGCCGATCGTGTCGCCGAGCAGTTCATCCGCCCGACCGGCGTGGTGGACCCCACGATCACGGTGCGTCCGACGGCCGGACAGATCGACGATCTGCTGGCGGAGATCCGCGCAACCGTCGAGCGCGGCGAGCGCGCCCTGGTCACGACGCTGACGAAGAAGATGGCGGAGGACCTGGCCGACTACCTATCAGAGCTGGGGATCAAGGTGCAATGGCTGCACTCCGAGGTGGACACGCTCGAGCGAATCGAGATCCTGCGCGACCTGCGCCTGGGCGTCTACGACGTGCTCGTTGGGATCAACCTGCTGCGCGAGGGGCTCGATCTCCCGGAGGTGACCCTGGTCGCCATCCTGGACGCCGATAAGGAGGGGTTCCTGCGCTCGGGAGGCTCGCTGATCCAGGTGATCGGGCGGGCGGCCCGCAACATCGGCGGCCGGGTGATCATGTACGCCGACCGCGTCACCGACTCGATGCGCAAGGCGATGGACGAGACGGATCGGCGCCGCGAGAAGCAGGTCGCCTACAACGTCGAGCATGGGATCACGCCCGAAACCATCATCAAGGAGATCCGCAGCATTCACGAGAGCCTGCGTCGTGTCGCCGAGGAGCGCGCCGAGCTCCAGGTTGCCGGCAAGGAGCCTGCCGAGCTGGCCGCCATGACCGGTCGGCTCGAGGCACAGATGAAAGAGGCGGCGCGCAACCTCGAGTTCGAACGGGCGGCGGCCCTCCGTGACGAGATTCTCCAGCTACGTCGGTTGCGCGAGGAGCTCGCCGCCGCGCCGGGCAGCATCCCGGCCGAGGTCTATGCGGCGGCGGTCGGCGACGACCGGGGGAGCCGCAGCGGTCGCGAGGGCGCCTCGCAGGTCTTCAGCGTCCAGACTCGGCCGAATGTCATTGCGGCCGGCTCACGCCGCAGACCACCGAAACGGAGGCGGCCATGAGGGTCAGGGCGCTCAGAGTATATACGTATATACTCTGGCGGGATGAGGCGCGAATCTAGTGGCCGGTACGATGCCACATGCGATCTTCGTCGAGACCGACATCGATGGTCACGGGCAGGTTGGCGCATACGCCGCCGAGCTGCCTGGTTGTGCCGTCTTTGCGGCCACCGATGAGGAGGCAACCGGCGCCATGCCTCGGCGCGTCAGCCGATTCACCGCCTGGCTTCGCGTCAGTGGCGAGCCGCAGCCCGACTTCGTGGGCGACAACTGGTACGAGGTCGAACGGGCCGTGGCGACCGATGGCCGACGTGCTGTCTTTACCCTTGACGAGCTGCCACCCAGCGACACCGAGTTTGCCAGCTGGATGCGCTGGATGGAGCTGGCGCGGGAGGAGCTGGCCGACGCGCTGGATGCAGGGGACCCCTCGTCAGCCGCCGACCTTCTCGACGCAATCGAGCGGCAGGACGTCACGTTCGTGCGCGACCTGGGCGGTGGGGCTCCGGAGCTCAGGCCGGACCCGGTCGACCGGTTGTACGCAGCGCGCGACGCTCTCACCGATGCTCTTGCAGCCGCCGGCCCGTACCAG
>JACDBZ010000199.1 GCA_013694645.1 Chloroflexota bacterium | reverse complement strand
GAGCGTCTGCTACTCTACGGCGACCTGCTCCGCGCCGCGGGGCGTCGCGTCGAGGCGGACCAGGCCTACGACCGCGCCGCAGACCGCCGGAGCTGACCCCACCAGCACATCGGAGCCGTCATGCAGCGCACTCTCGTCCTCGCCAAGCCCGATGCCGTCCAGCGCGGACTCATCGGCGAGATCATCGGTCGTTTCGAGCGCAAGGGGCTCAAGGTCATCGGCCTGCGCTTCTTGACCGTGCCGTCGGAGCTGGCGGAGGAGCATTACGCCGTCCACGCCGACAAGCACTTCTACGCCGGGCTGGTGGAGTTCATCACCTCCGGTCCGGTGGCAGCGTTCGCGCTGGAGGGACCCGACGCGATCGCGATCATCCGCAAGATGGTCGGCAGGACGATGCCGAACGAGGCGGAGCCCGGCACCATTCGCGGAGACCTCGGGGTGAGCGGTCTGCGTAACCTGATCCACGCCTCAGACGCGGCGGAGACGGCGGAGGCCGAGCTGAAGCTCTGGTTCGGCGCAGATGCCCTCGTCGCCTATGCGCGAGACGTCGACGCCTGGATCGTCGCCGAGGAACCGGCCCGCGCCTGAATGGGGCACGCCGATCAGCGGTCCTCGGTATCGAGCGCCGGGTAGTCGGGTCGTTCCATGAGCCCGATGCGCTCGAGGGGGAAGTAGCGCAACCAGGCGCGACCGAGGATGGTGTCCTCGTCCACCAGGCCGAACAGGCGTGAGTCCTGGCTGTGTGGCCGGTTGTCGCCCATCACGAAGTACTCCTTGTCGCCGATGATCCACGTCCGCGGGCAGTCTTCGCGCGGGCAGATGGTGGGTGCCGTCGACCCATCGGCTTCGGTGACCACGTAGGGTTCCTCGATGCGGACCGGGCTTCCGGTACCACGCGTGACGAACACGCGGCCGTTCTCCAGGCTGACCGTGTCGCCCGGCATGCCGATGATGCGCTTGATGAACGGGATCCCCTGCGCGTCGAGCCCGGAGCCCGATGGCGGATCGAAGACCACCACGTCGCCGTACTCATAGCCACCGAAGCGTGGAGTGAGCTTGTCGATCAGGATGTACTCGCCGTTCACGATGGTGGGAAACATCGAGCTCTGCTGGACTTCGAAGGGCTGCGCCACGAAGTTGTGGATGACGAGGTAAATCAGAAGGGTGAGGACGAGCGTTTCGACGACCTCGAAGGCACAGCCCAGCGCGCGGCGCGAACCGGCGCGCCCGCTGTTCGCGTGCGCGCCGTCTACGTCTGGATCTGATTCGGCGGGGACGTAGGTCATCGAGCCTGGCTATGGGGTGGGCGGCCGGCACAGGATAGCGCACGCGAGCGGCTAGACTCGGTCACCTGATGGGCAGCCTCATCCTCGTCCGACATGCGACCACGGCGGCCTCGGCAGCCGGGCGCAACCTCGGCAAGCGCAGCGACCTGCCACTCTCCGATGCCGGTGTTGTGCTCGCGGAGGATCTGGGGCGCACGCTGGCCGCTGAGCTCGCGGAGCTGCCACACGATGAGATGCGGTTCGTGAGCAGTCCGGCACTGCGCTGTCGGCAGACCGCGGCCGCGATCGCCGCCGCGCTCGGGCTGGCGGACGATCCCGTCGAGATCGAGCCCGGCCTCATCGAGATGGACTATGGCTCATGGGATGGGCTCAGCGCCGAGGAGTGCCGCCAACGGGATCCCGTGCTGCGGGCAACGTGGGAGGCGGACCCATACACCACGCGCTGCCCCGACGGCGAAAGCGGACAGGACGTGGCTCGACGTGCGCTCCCCGCGCTGGCGCCGGTCGAGGGCTGGCTCGCGGCTGACCGCGCGCGATGCGCCATCGCGGTCGCCCACAACCACGTCAATCGGGTGCGGCTGTGCGATCTTCTGGGCTGGCCGATGCGCGACTACCGTCGACGGCTCTCCCAGGATCCCGGTGGATATAGCCTCATCACCTTTGGTACCGGCACGCCGGTCGTGCGACGCCTGAACGCTCCGGCCGCCTGAGGGGGACGGGCGGGATCGGGTGGTCGACGGCCGCACCGCGCGGTCAACCCTATAATCGGTGGTTCTGCCCTTCAACTCCTGAACGTTCGCGAGGATTCATGTCGATCGAGCTCAGCCAGCAGCTTCAGCCGGTCATGCAGGCCAAGGTGACGCCGAAGCAGATCGCGGCCAACTACATCCTGCAGATGAGCTCCGTCGAGCTCCAGGAGGCGATTGCGCAGGAGCTTGACGAGAATCCGGCGCTCGAGATGGAGGAGCTGCCCACCTGCCCGATCTGCGGGCGCCCGGTCGCCGGCAATTACTGCACCGAGTGCATGCCACGCAAGGGCGAGGCCGACGGCGACGATACCCGTTTGAGCACCGACGACCTCCCCGGCGACGGGACGACGCGGGTGCGCGACGAGGACGATGAGTTCGATCCGATCGCGCGTGCGGAGGCGGATTTCACGCTCGAGGATCACCTGACCTGGAACCTGCACGCGCTTCTCCCTGCCCGATTGCATCCGGTCGCCGATCACGTCATCGGCGCGCTCGACTCGAACGGGTTCCTGACCGAGACCGATGCCGAGGTGGCAGCCGCCACCGGCGTCACCATCGCCGACGTGGGCGAGGTCCTGGCCGCCATGAAGGGCCTCGAGCCGATCGGGATCGGGTCGCGATCGATCACCGAATCGCTGCTTGCCCAGATCGACTATCTGCGCGAGCAGACCGTGGCCGAGGTGCCGCCGCATGCCGAGGCGGTGGTCGGGAACCACCTCGCCGACCTGGGAGAGCGACGTTTTCGCGAGGTCGCGGCCGCCGTCGGCGCGACACAGCGCGAGGTCGTGACAGTCTGGGAGTTCGTCAAGGGCAACCTGAATCCGTACCCGACCGCCGCGTTCACCGCGGCGATCAGCCCGGATGCGTCGCGGCCGATCGTGCGTCCCGACGTCCTCATCCGCGCGATCAATGGGGAGCTGTCGGTCGAAGTGGTCGAGTCGCGCCGCTTCAGCCTGCACGTGGCGCCCATCTACTCGAGCCTAAGCTCAAAGCTGCGCAGCGCCGAAACGACCGAGGACGAAAAGCAGCACGTGCGGCAGTACGTTGGCCGGGCGAAGTTCTTCATCGACAACATCAACCGGCGGCGGGCGACCATCCAGCGCATCGCCGAGTGCCTCGTGGAGCGCCAGCGCGATTACCTCGTGCACGGGGTTCAGCATCTCGTATCGCTGACGCGCGCCGAGGTGGGGGAGGTGATCGGCATGCACGAGTCCACCGTCAGCCGTGCCACCGCCGAGAAGTACGTGATGCTTCCGACCGGCGAGGTGGTGCCGTTCAGCCACTTCTTCACCGCCTCCCTGGGAATCAAGGACCAGATCAAGCGGATGATCGAGGCCGAGGACACGCAGCATCCCTACTCGGACCAGGAGATCGCCGACGCGCTGGCGGAGGAGGGCATCGCACTGGCCCGACGAACCGTCGCCAAGTATCGCGACGAGCTCCAAATTCTCCCCGCGCGCCTGCGGCATCGCTGACCGGCATCGGGGTCGTAGCGGCATGCGCGCCGTCGTCCTGCGGAGCCTCGCCGTTGTCGGAATCGGCGCACTCGTCCTTGCCGGCGTCCTCTACGTCGCCAGCACCGTGGACGGTCGCGCTCCGTCGGTACTCAGCATCGCGCTCACCCAGCCGCTTCCGGATGAGCCGAGTCGCGGACTGACGACCACCAGCCTGGAGATCACCTTCACCGAGCCAGTGGAAGAGGAGAGCGCCGTGGAGGCTCTCTCGATCGAGCCGACCGTCGAGGGCGCGGTGAGCTGGAGTGGGAGCGTCCTGATCTTCACGCCGCGTGAACCGCTCGCCCTGGCCACCGCCTACACGGTGTCGGTCGCCGCCGGCGTCACGGACCGCGCCGGAAATCGGACGAGCCAGGCTGCCCCCGCCTTCAGCTTCGAGACGACCGGACCCCCGGACGTGGTCGAGACCCTGCCCGCGGATGGTGCCTCGGGAGTCGCCCTCGAGGCGCCCATCTCGGTGCGCTTCTCCACCTTGATGGACACGGCTTCGGTGGAGGCCGCGCTCCGTCTACGACCCATCTTCGCTCACGAGGTTCGCTGGAGCGGTCAGCTCCTGGAGGTCATCCCGACCTCCCCCCTGCGGCCGGATGTCGACTATCGCATCGAGATTGGCGAGGATGCCTCGGACGTCTCAGGCGTCGCCCTCCAGGCACCAATTCGGCTCAGCTTTCGAACGCTCGCCTCGGGCCTCGACACTGCCCTCCTCGTCCCCGCGGATGGAACCGATGGCATTGGGCGCACGGCTCCGATCGCCGTGTTCTTCGATCGTGCCATCGATCCCGACTCGCTCTCGGGCGAGCCGATGACCATCAGCCCGGCCGTGTCCGGCTCGATCCAGCTGGTCGACGAGCTCGGAAACGAGCCGGCGGAGCGCTCGGATGGCCGGGTGTTGCGCTTTTCGCCGTCCGGACCGCTGCCCGCCAACACGACGTTCGAGGTCATCCTGGCGGCCGGCATCGCCGACCTTGCTGGCGGCGGGCTGGCGGAGCCCGTTTCGTGGCGCTTCACGACCGGCGCGCCGCACACCACGCTCTCGAATCAGATCATCTTTCTCTCCGATCGCAGCGGCGTCCCGAACCTGTGGGCCATGAATGTCGACGGCACGGCGGCACACCAGGTTTCGACCGAGCTGACGCCGATCCTGGACTACGCCGTCTCGCCCGATGGGAACTCGTTCGTGGTCGGCGACGGCCGCCGCCTGGTCATGGTCGACGCCGATGGTGGCAATCGCCGCGTGCTCACCGAGGCTGGCTTTCTCGAGTTCGATCCGACGTACGCGCCGAACGGCCAGCGCATCGCCTTCGCTCGTGCCGACGCCGAGACCGGGCGCGGCCTCGGCATCTGGGAGCGGACGATCCCCGGAGACCCGACGCCAATCGAGCTGCCCGGTGACGTGACCGCCACCTCCACGCCGGTCACATCAGGAGATCCGGGCGAAGCACCGAATTGGATGCGCGCGCCGCGCTATGCTCCCGGCGGGGATGCGCTGGCGTTCGTTGACCCGGGCGGATTCGTGGGGATCATCGATCTGACAGGCGACACCGTGGTTCGGGTCGAGTATCACGCACAGGCTCCGCCCCTCTGGCTGCGTGACGGATCGGCGATCCTGCTCACCGGGACAACGGACGGGGACGCGGAGGAGGTGCCCGGGCTCAACGCTCCGGTCACTCCGCTCGAGCCGGGACCCGGCGTCTCGGTGGACGTACTCGAGCGATCCCGTGCGGTCGTGGAGGAGAGCGCCTTTGGTCGCGATGCAATCGTTGCGGCGGTCGCCCTGGACGGTCGGATCGCGTACGTGGGAGCAGACGGATCGGTCCTCCTCACCGACGACGTGGGCGAGCGCGGACGCGTGCCGCGGGCACTCGTCGGTGAACGGATCGGCGGCATCGCCTTCGCGCCGGGCGAGGACGCGATGGTGGTCATCGTGCTTCACTCCGACATCGCTCAGCCCGGCAGCGAAGGAAGCATCGAGCGGATCTCGCTGGGGAATGACGACCGAGAGATTCTTGCCAACGATGGCTGGCAGCCTCGATGGCTTCCGTGATCCTTCCCTCGGGTCCGGACCGTGCTAGAATCCGTCGGCCATCGCTGGCGGGAACGTGATCATGATCCTCCCGCCGGCGTTTCGTGTGCGTCAACCAACGGTCGTGAGCGAGCCCGATTGAGCGTGGTCGCCGGGCCGCACTCGGAGGATTCATGGAGCTCCAGCCCATCTTGTGGGTGATCCCGTTCGCCGGCATCGCCGCGATCGCGTTCGCCCTCTATCTCGCCTGGGACGTCCTGCGGGCCGATACCGGCACCGACGCGATGCAGGACATCGCCGGGACGATCTTCGAAGGCGCGGTCGCATTCATCCGTCGTCAGTATCAGACGATCGGCATCCTGGCCATCGGCGGGACGGTGGTCATCGGCCTCGTGATCACGCTGGTCGAGGGTCAGGACGTCGCCGAAACCGACATCTACGGGCTGGATCTCGGGATCCGGACTGGCATTGCCTTCCTGGTCGGCGCCGCGTGCTCGATGGCGGCCGGGATCATCGGCATGTTCATCAGCGTGAAGGCAAACGTGCGCACGGCCGCGGCGGCCCAGCACAGTCTCGTGCGCGCGGTCCAGGTCGCCATGCGTGGCGGAGCCGTCTCCGGCTTCCTGGTGGTTGCCCTGAGCCTGCTCGGCGTCTATGGCATCTTCGCCGCGTTCGGTGGCTTCACGAATCCCGAGGATGCTCCATTTCTCATCGTCGGATTCGGCTTCGGCGCCAGCTTCGTGGCCCTGTTCGCCCAGCTCGGCGGCGGTATCTACACCAAGGCGGCCGACGTGGGGGCCGACCTGGTGGGCAAGGTCGAAGCGGGCATTCCTGAGGACGACCCGCGCAACGCGGCGGTCGTGGCGGACCTTGTCGGCGACAACGTCGGCGACTGCGCCGGGCGTGGCGCCGACCTGTTCGAATCCACCGCGGCCGAGAACATTGGCGCCATGATTCTCGGCGTCGCCGTGTGGCGCATCGCAACCGATCTGGGCTGGCCGAATCCGGAGGCCTGGATCTTCTTCCCGCTTGTCGTGCGCGCCTTCGGCCTGCTCGCGACCATCGTGGCCATGTTCTTCGTTCGCGGCCGCGAGGATGAGAACCCGATGAATATCCTCAACCGTGGCTACTGGGTCACCACGATCCTGTCGGTCGCGGCATTGGCCCTCGTGACCTCGCAGATGATGCAGACCATCGGCGATGCCGGTGCGGGAGGCACCCCGCGTGGGTCTGGTTCTTTGGCGCCGGGCTGGTCGGGCTGGCGACGAGCGTCGCCTTCGTGTTCATCACGCAGTACTACACCGCGGGGTCGTTCCGGCCAGTCCGCGAGATCGCCGAGGCAAGCAAGACCGGCCCCGCCACGAACATCATCAGCGGTACTGCGGTCGGATTCGAAACCACCGCGGTCACCGCCATCACCATCGCCATTGCGTTGTTTGCCAGCTACTTCCTGGGCGAGCGGGCGCTCGCGGGGGTCCCCGATATCGAGGCAGGTATCGGCGGCATCTTCGGCACCGCGGTCGCCACGATGGGCATGCTCATGACGACGGCCTACATCCTCGCCATGGACACGTTCGGGCCGATCACCGACAACGCTGGCGGCATTGCTCAATTCAGCAAGGCCGATGCAAAGGCCCGCGAGATCACCGACCGCCTCGATGCGGTCGGCAACACGACCAAGGCGCTCACCAAGGGCTATGCGATCGCCTCGGCATCGCTGGCCGCCTTCCTCCTGTTCAGCGCCTACATCGACAAGGTCAACCTGATCCTCGAGCGGCAGATCGAGAACGGATTGCGCGAGGCCGGAACGCTGCTCGAGTCGGTCGACCTGGCGAACGTGAACGTGTTCATCGCCGCGCTCCTCGGCGCCATGCTGGTCTACTTCTTCAGCAGCCTCGCCATCCGTGCGGTCGGTACGGCGGCGCAGGCCATCATCGTCGAGGTCCGGCGCCAGTTCCGCGAGATGCCGGGGATCATGGACTACACCCAGCGGCCGGACTACGCGCGCGTGGTGGACATCACCACCCGCGCCGCGCTGCGCGAGATGATCCTGCCCGGCACCGTGGCCGTGGCCACGCCGATCCTCGTCGGCCTGCTCCTCGGCCATGAGGCGGTCGCCGGCATGCTCATGGTCGGCACGATCTCGGGTGTGATGCTCGCCACGGTGCTGAACAACGGTGGTGGGGCGTGGGATAACGCGAAGAAGTACATCGAGTCGGGCGAGCTCAAGGACGCTGACGGCAATGTGCTCGGCAAGGGATCGGACGCCCATGCCGCGGCCGTCGTGGGTGATACCGTCGGTGATCCGTTCAAAGACACCGCCGGCCCGTCGCTCCACGTGCTCGTGAAGCTGCTCGCCACGATCAGCCTCGTCCTCGCGCCGCTCTTCATCCGTTAGAGCACCCATGGTCGTCGCGTACGTGCTGTTCGCGGCGGCCCGGGAAGTGTCATGGACGTCGTCATACAGGCCGCGCTCGTCGGGCTTCTCCAGGGGCTGACCGAGTTCATCCCCATCAGCTCATCCGCGCATCTCGAGCTCGCACCGTGGATCGCCGGGTGGGAGTCGGACGGCCTGATCGGCTCGCTGGCCTTCGATGTCTTCCTCCACCTCGGCACGCTCGTCGCACTGCTCGTGTACTTTGCGCGGGATTGGGTGCGTTACATCGGCGCATGGCTCGCAAGCATTCGCGAGCGACGCATCGGCGACGATCCGGACCGGCGTATCGCGTGGCTGCTGATCGCCGCAACCATCCCTGCCGCCATCATCGGCTTCGCGCTGGAGGGCTTCATCGAGCAGGTCTTCCATGCTGACAACGATGGCGCGCGGCTGGCCATCGCTGGCTTCCTGGTGATCGGAGCCGTGGCGCTGTGGCTGGCCGACCGATTCGGCGGGCAGCGACGCGAGCTTGCCGATCTGACGACCTCGACCGCGCTCACCATCGGCGTCAGCCAGGCCCTGGCGCTCTTTCCCGGCATCAGCCGATCCGGGGCGACCATCACCGCCGGTCGTGCGCTCGGGATGAGTCGCGAGGCGGCCGCGCGCTTCAGCTTCCTGCTCGCCACTCCGATCACGCTTGGCGCCGGTCTGTACGGCTCGCGAAAGCTGCTGACCGAGGCGCATACCGGGACCGAATGGCTGGCGATCGGCGTCGGCTTCGTGGTCGCCTTGCTCTCGGGACTGATGGCCATTGGCTTCCTGCTCGCCTGGCTGCGCCGGCGATCGCTGACCGTCTTCAGCCTCTACCGGGTGGCGTTCGCCATCGTCATCGTGGCCCTGGTCATCATCGGCCGCTAGCCCGAGGGGACCCCACCGGCTCGGTTCCTTTGACTTCACGCTCGCGCGGTCCTACAATCGCGCGGCCGCCGGCACCGTCGGAGGCGCCTGGCCCATCGGGTGCGGCCAGCTTCAGGAGACGCCGCCACACTGGTCATCCAGACAGGGGCGGGGCCTGGAGCGTTTTTTGTTATCGGACAGCGGAAGCCGTCGTCTCATCGAACCCACCATGAGACGAGTCTCTCGAGAGGGTCCGCAGGAGGAAGAGGGGACGCCAGCATGAATACGAAGCCTGTCTACCTCACTGCCGAGGGGCTCGCCAAGCTCAAGGTCGAGCTTCACGAGCTCATCACCGTGGATCGCCCGCGCGTCGCGGCCCGCATCCATGAAGCGAAGCTCGATGGCGACCTCAGCGAGAACGCAGAGTACGAGGACGCGAAGCAGGAGCAGTCGTTCCTGGAGGGCCGCATTGCGACCATCGAGCTGCAGCTGCGCAACGCGGCGGTCATCGAGAAGGCGAACGGAGACAGCGTCGGCATCGGCTCGAAGGTGGTCATCAAGGGCTCCGATGGAGAAGAGACCCTGACGATCGTGGGCTCTGCGGAGGCTGCGCCACGCGATGGCCGCATCAGCAACGAGTCACCGGTCGGCGTCGCCCTGATGGGCCGCAAGAAGGGCGAGACGGTCGTGGTCCAGGCACCATCGGGCCCGATCGAATACACGCTCGTTCGCATCGGCTGACGCAAGACCGTGTTCTGGGCTGACGAGCTCGCCGCGTCGGCGACCGGCCCGCAGGTCGTCAACGACTCGAAGACTCCCTCCGGTACGGTCCACGTCGGCAGCCTGCGTGGCCCCGTGGTGGTCGACACCATCGCCCGCGCACTCCGAGACACCGGCGTGCCGGTCGAGCTGCGCTACGGCGTCGATGACCTGGACCCGATGGATGCCCAGGCGCTGCTCACCCCGGACGCCATCGAGCGCTCCATGGGCGTCCCGCTGTGCCGTGTTCCCGATCCGGCCGGCGACTGCCATCCCTCCTACGCGCGCCACTTCGCGCAGGTCTTCATCGACACCTTCGACGGCCTCGGCATCCGCCCGGACACCTACTACTGGATGAGCGAGGTCTATGCCTCGGGCGCCATGGACCGATACATTCGCACCGCCCTCGATGCCGCGGCCACGATCCGCGCGATCTACGTTCGCGTGGCAAAGGTCCGCCACCCCGAGGAGTGGCACCCACTGATGGTGATCTGCGACAACTGTGGGCGCATCGGGACCACCATCGTTACCGGTTGGAACGGCGAGCATGTCCGATATGAGTGCCGGCCCGACCTGCGCGAATGGGCGAAGGGGTGCGGGCATGCCGGCGATGTATCTCCCTTCGGCGGCCGCGGGAAGATGCCGTACAACGTGGACTGGGCCGCCAAGTGGGACCTCTTCGGCGTCACGATCGAGCCCGCCGGCAAGGACCTCTCGACGGCGGGCGGGTCGCGGGAGCGATCCGACGCCATCGCGCGCGAAGTGTTCGGCAACGAGCCGCCGCGCAACGTGCCCTACGAGTTCCTCAATATCGGCGGCAGGAAGATGTCGACCTCGAAAGGGCTGGGCGCCTCCGCGGCGCAGATCGTCGACGTCATCCCGCCCGAGCAGTTGCGCCTGCTCTTCCTGAGACCCAAGCCGAACACGGCCATCGAGTTCGACCCTGAAGGGACCGATGCCATCCCGCGTCTCTTTGACGAGTCGGATCGCCTGGCCGCCGCCACCAACGGGCGCGAAGTGCGCGGCGAGCTGCCCGCCGACCACGAGCGCCTGTTCGGCTTCAGCCTGGTTGAGCCCGATGCGGACGTGGCGGCGGAGGCATCCGCCTACCGTCCCGCATTCAGCCACCTGGCGCTGCTCGAGCAGATTCCCGGCGTCGACGTCGCGGAGCGGGTCACCGCCGAAAAAGGCGCCGCGCTGACCGATCGAGAGCGTCGAGTCCTGGAGGGCCGACGTGGCGCCGCCCGAGCGTGGCTGGAGGCGTATGCGCCCGAACGCGCGCGGCTCGCCGTGAAGCGCGACACTCTCCCGCCGGCGGCCTCCGATCTGGACGCAGCGCAGCGGGCGTACCTTACCGCCCTGGCTGCGGTGCTCGAGACGGGGGATTGGGACGGCGAGACGGCCCAGGCCGCCATCTTCGCGACCGCCAAGGAGCTGGATCTGCCGGCCGGCCGCGCCTTCGTCGCGCTCTATCTCGCCTTCCTGGGCCGCACATCAGGCCCGCGCGCCGGGTGGCTGCTGGCCGCGCTCGACCGTGACTTTGTGGGCGCGCGCCTGCGCGAGGCGGCCGCGGCACGGGTGGAGTCATGAGCGTCGGGCTTCAGCGACTGCGGGATGAGCCTGACATGCTCCGACGCGCGACCGCGGACAAGGGCGAGGACGCTGGTGTCGTGGACCGGGCGCTCGATCTGGACGCGCGCCGCCGCGACCTGCTGGCGACCGGCGATGCCCTCAAGGCCGAGCGCAACGACGCCAGCAGGAAGATCGGCGAGGCGGTCCGTTCCGGCGCCGATCCGAACGGGATCCAGGTGGCCGAGCTCAAGGTCGCTTCGACGCGTGTCGCCGCGCTCGTCACCGGCATCGACGCCGAGCTGGCCACCGTCCAGGCGGCGCTCGATGACGCCATGCTGCGGATCCCGAATCCAGCCGACCCGGACGTGCCGGTCGGCGGCGAGGAGGCGAATGTCATCGTCCGCACGTGGGGCGATCCTCTGCCGCGCGATCAGCGCCGCCCGCACTGGGAGCTGGCGGAGGAGCTCGGCATGATCGATAACGTGCGCGGCGCCAAGATCACCGGCTCGGGGTGGCCCGTGTATCTCGGAGCCGGGTCGAACCTGCAGCGCGCCCTCATCGGTTGGTTCCTCGATGTCCACACGCGCGAGAGCGGGATGACCGAGGTCTGGCCACCGGTGCTCGTGAACGCCGACTCGGCACGCGGGACCGGACAGATCCCGGACAAGGAAGACCAGATGTATGTCGCCACCCGCGACGACCTCTACCTCATCCCGACCGCGGAAGTACCGGTCACCAACCTGCACCGCGATGAGATCCTCGAAGCCGGTGCGCTCCCGATTCGCTATGCGGCCTACTCCGCGTCATTCCGGCGGGAGGCCGGCGCGGCCGGCCGCGACACGCGGGGCATCCTGCGCGTCCACCAGTTCGACAAGGTCGAGATGGTGAGCTTCGTTCGCCCGGGTGAATCGGAGGCGGAGCTCGAGTGGCTGACCGAGCGCGCCGAGGCGCTCCTCCAGCGGCTCGGCCTGGCCTACCGGGTCCTGCTCATGGCCACCCGCGAGATGGGTTTCGTCCAGGCCCGCAAGTACGATCTCGAGGTGTGGGCGCCCGGCGTCGAGCGTTGGCTGGAGGTCAGCAGTGTCTCCAACTTCCGGGACTATCAGGCACGACGCATGGCGATCCGTCACCGTGCGGACGCGGCAGGCAAGCCGCAGCTCGTCCACACCCTCAATGGATCCGCGCTGGCCCTCCCGCGCACCGTGGCGGCCATCATCGAGACCTACCAGCAGCCTGACGGCAGCATTGTCATCCCCGACGTGCTGCGGCCCTATTTCGGCGATCGCGAGCGTATCGGTCCCGCCTGAGCATCAGGATCAGCGCCCCTTGCTGCGAGCGACGATCACACCGCCGATGCAGAGTCCCCCGCCCAGGAAGGCAAGGACCGGCGGGACCTCGCCCAGGATCAGCCAGGCGAGCAGGATCGCGACCGGCGGAACGAGGTAGGTCGTCGAGCCCAGGCGCCCGGCGGTCGTTCGGTTCAGGGCGAATGCCCAGGTCGTGAAGGCGATCGCAGTCGGGAAGATGCCGAGGTAGAGGATCCACCCCGCTGCCGACATCGGAGCCTGGCGAAGCTCGCCGACCAGCTGTGGCAGGAAGGGGAGCGTGACGACCGCGCCGACGCAGCACGCCAACCAGGTCACCTGGATCGCGGCGACCCGCCGCAGGACCGGCTTCTGGATCGTGACGCCTGCCGCGTACGCGGTGGCGGCGAGCACGCACAGTGCGATGCCGATCGGGACCGCCGCATCGGCGCTTGCGTCGCCGGTCGCCAGGCCGATCACGATGGCACCGCCGAAGGCGATCGCCGAACCCGCGACCAGGCGAGGCGGGAATCCCTCGCGGAGGAAGAGGCCTGCGAACACCGCGATGAGAATGGGACCGATATTGATGAGCATCGCCGCCGTCCCAGCGTCGATCAGTTGCTCGGCCGCGTTGAGCGCCACGTTATACGCTCCAAACCATACGACTCCGACGATGCCGATCCAGGCGAGGGCCCGTCGTGCGGGCCACAAAGGACGTCGAATGGCGACGACCACTCCGAGGGCGACGCTGCCGACGATCAGGCGTCCCGTCGCCAGTGCGCCCGGCGAAAGGTCCTCCGCTACGGCGCGGATACCGACGAATGCCGACGCCCACAGGATCACCGTGGTGAGCGCGGCCGCCAGGGCGAGCCAGTCAGTCGAGATCGGTTCGGACACCGGAAGGTCTGTTGTTTCGGTCATGCGGGCTCAGGCTAACGTTCGGAGCATGAACGTCACCGGCTCGCTCGGCGTGAGATTGCCAACGCGATACCATGTGGCCCGCGCGGAGGGGTGGCAGAGTGGACGAATGCATCGGTCTTGAAAACCGACGTGGGTGCGAGCCCACCGTGGGTTCGAATCCCACCCCCTCCGCCAATCTGAGCACGAAAGCGCCCGTTCGGTGTCCTCCGCGACGAGGTGTAGGAACCGAACGGGCGAACGG
>JACDBZ010000188.1 GCA_013694645.1 Chloroflexota bacterium | reverse complement strand
GACCCGGTCGGCACGGGCGCCGTCGCGAATCGCCGCGTCACGCATGTAGGGCGAGACCGCGGTCACCAGGTCGGCGCGTGACAGGGTGCGGCGCTGCCAGAACCGGGCGCGCCATCCGGGCAGGGGCATGAGCACGTCGGAGCCCCACGTGGAGACCACGTAGGGGTGATGGCCCGCCAGCCCGGCCTGCCAGCCGTAAGGTCGCACGGTGTGCGCATGCACCACGTCGGGATCGAGGTCGCGCAGGATTCGACGGACGACGCGCCGGGCATGCAGCGCTGAGGCAAACGGAAGGCGAATGGTGCCGCGTGCGTCGTAGCGGATGACGCGGATGCCCTCACCGAGCTCAGCAGAGGTGCCATTCCCGAAGCCCTCCAGCACCGCCACCTCGTGTCCGCGTCGCGCGAAGAAGGTGACCCAGCGCCTGACCAGGATATGGCCCGGATTGCCGATGAAGGCGAGGCTGAGGCGGTCTGCTGCGGACAAGATCGAATGAGGGCTAGACGGGATGCTGGGCAAGGATGTCGGCGAGCGTGGTGCTCAGCGCGGTTCGCGGCCGCCAGCCGAAGGTTCGTCGCAGGAGGCCGGCGTCACCCACGATGCGCGGCGGGTCGTCCGCGCGGACGAGCTCCGGATCCGTGACGATCGTGGGCGCAACGGCTGCCAGCCGGCACAGCTCGGTGACGATCAGGCGCAGGCTCACGGCCACACCGGTCGACAGGTTGAAAACGGCATGCGGCCTTCCCAGCTGGTCTTCCGCCATGGCCTCCAGGATGAGCCGATAGGCAACCACGAAATCGCGGACATCGCCGATGTCGCGTTCGATGTCGAGGTTGCCGGTCGTGAGCTCCCCGGATTCTCCGCGGCGTATGGCGGCGATGCGTTCCGCGAACGACGCCACCGCCGTCGTGGACGGCTGCCCGGGCCCGACGTGGTTGAAGGGCCGCACGATCACCATCGGCAGGTCATCGCGCTGCGCGGCGGTGATGGCCACTGCCTCCTGGGCCAGCTTGAGCATGCCGTAGGGATGCCGCGGCGCCAGGGGTGCGCCCTCGTCGAGTGACGGGTCGCCGCTGGCAGGCGTGGCGTAGACCTCGGCCGAGGAAATGATGAGCAGGCTCGGCCTCGGTTTCGATGTGCGGGCGGCCTCGGTGATGGCGATCGTCCCGCCGATATTGGTGCGCACGGCTCTGCCCGGGTCGCGACTCGCGTCGGCGCTGGCCGCCACGGCCGCGAGGTGCGCGATGACGTCGGGGCGCGTCTTCTCGACCAGTGATCGGACAGCCCGCAAATCGGCGATGTCGAGCTCCGCCGAGCTCGGCGCGGGCGTCACCTCGTGGCCGGCGGCCAGCAGCTCGCTCGTGAGCCATCGGCCAACGAATCCGGTGGCACCGGTGACCAGGACCTTCACGCGTGCGCCTTCACCCGATCAGTATGCCGCGCGGCAACGCCGGCTCACCGCTCGGCTACGCTAGCGCCGATGACGACGGCACCCTCTCGACCGCCTAGGCGGGTCACCATGCTCGTACGAAACGCATTCACCAATGACACGCGGGTCGAGCGCGAGGCTCGCACCCTGGTCGATGCAGGCTATGCGGTCACCATCGTCGCCGATGCGGGCCGAGGGCTGCCGTCGACGGAGTCGCGCGCCGGTACGAGGGTGCACCGCGTGGCGCGTGGCGGACCGAAGCTTCCCCTCCTGCGCTTCATTGCCCACCGCTGGCGGCTTGAGGCGGCGCTGCGCCGAACGCGGCCCGAGATCCTCCACGCCCACGATGCCAATGCGCTCCAATCCGTGGGTCCCGTGGCGACGCGGCTTGGCATTCCGTTCGTGTATGACTCCCACGAGCTGTGGCTCGGCCGCACGGCGCGCGGACGCTCCGGCCTCTACGACCTGCTCAACCGGCTGTGGTATCGCTGGGTGGAGGGCCGCTACGCACCGCGAGCGTCGCTGGTCATGGTCGCCAACCCCGGTGTCGGGCCGGAGCTCGAGCGCCGATACGGCATCACCGACGTGGCGGTCGTGCCGAACTATCCGGCCGAGGCCGTCGAGGTTGCCCCGCGTGACATGCGAGAACTGCCCGAAGGAGCGGGCATCCCGCACGGCGTACCGCTGGTGCTCTACGTCGGCGGGATGATGCCGCATCGTGGGTTGGAGGAGCTCGTCGTCGCCGTGGCCGACCTGCCCGATGCCCATCTCGTCTGCCTGGGCGCAGGCGGCGGCTCCACGTCGTTGATCGCTGAGATGATCCGGCAGCGCGGGCTGACCTCGCGCGCTCACCTGATCCCGCCGGTGCCCTCCGAGGAGGTGGTGCCGTATGCCGCATCGGCAACCATCGGCGTCTCGATCGTGCAGCCCGCCTCGCTGAGCTACCGGCTGGCGTTGCCGAACAAGCTGTTCCAGTACATGGCGGCGGGCATCCCCGTCGTTGCCAGCGACTTTCCTGACGTGCGTCGCGTGGTCGAGGGCAGTGGCGCCGGGGTCGTGGTGGATCCCACGGATCCAGCGGCGGTGGCGAGGGCCATCCGACGATTGATCGACGATCCGCCGCTGGCACGTGCGATGGGCACGGCAGGACGTCGCGCCGTCAGCGAGCATTTCAACTGGAGGACATCTGGTGCGGAGCTGCTGCGCGGCTATCGCGCCATGGATGCAATGGCATGAAGGAGGTCGAGATGGCTGATCGCAGGATTGCCGTGATCGGGCTGGGCTACGTGGGCCTGCCCCTGGCGATCGACCTGGCCGAGGCCGGCCACGAGGTGCTCGGCATCGACGCCTCGTCGACCCGCCTCGATCAACTGCGCGTCGGCGAGAGCTATATCGACGACGTGACTCCGGCCCGGGTGGCGGCCGCCGTGTCGAACAGCAGCTTCGAGCCGGCCTCGACCGATACCGACTGGACCGATGCGACGGTCGCCTTCATCTGTGTTCCGACGCCGGTCACCGCCAGCCGTGAGCCGGATCTCGGGCCCATCCGCTCGGCCGGGGAGTACGTGAAACGCGGGC
>JACDBZ010000116.1 GCA_013694645.1 Chloroflexota bacterium | reverse complement strand
GGCAGCGGGCGCTGCACGGCGACCGGCGAGACGTGCCGCTCGACCACCTCTCGGGTGCCGGCAATGCCGAGCTCGTCGAAGAGCAGGCCGAACTTCGCGCGGAGGTTCGCGCCGACCTGCGTGGCGGCATCGGTGGACAGCGTCCACAGCTGACGCTTGAACGGGCCCAGGGCCTTCTTCCGCGTCTTATAGAGGAACTGCTCGTCGGTCTCGCCTGCCTTCCGCTCGTCGGCGGCGTTCGCGCTACACCACTCCATCATCTCGGACCGCAGGTCGCCGGGCAGGCCACCGCCGTCGTAGAGGATGTTCTGGAAGCCGGTGGCGAGGTGGATCTCGGCGGTGCCATTGATCGGGAAGTGGTGGAAGGCCTCGTCCGGCAGCGTCGAGGCCCCGTGCTGGACGCAGCCTGCCATCCCGTACTCGTCGCGTGCCACCGCGGAGAGGCGGCGCAGCGTGTCGAAGTCGATGCTGACCTCGGCGATGGACCCATCCGCCATCGGCACACCGCCATGGCTGGTGCCGGTCTGGATGCTCACTTTGCTGATCGGCTCGAGACCGTCGCCGAGCGCCTCCGCGTACCCGTCGAGGTAGGCCCGCAGCTCACCTTCGGTGGAGTTCATCTTGCCGACCTCACCGATCTCACCGCCGATGCTGATCGTCACGCCTTCGGGCTCGAGCTCGCGGATCAGCTGGGTCACCTCCGCGCTGTTCTCGGCGTTCACTCGCTGCTGCTCAGCGACGGTCGACAGCGAGAGATCGACCAGCGTCGAGCTGTCGATGTCGATGTTCAGGAACCCGGCCCCGACGGCCTCGCGGGTCAGATCCTTGATCCCCTCCAGCTCCGGCCCCGGAGCGGAGGACCACTTCGTGGCGTTGAACTGGAAGTGGTCGCCCTGGAGGAAGACGGGCGTGCGCCACCCCTCGCGGATGGCGGCGCCCAGCACGACCGCGGCGTACTCGGCGGGACGCTGCTCGGTATATGCCATCTCGCTCTTCGCGATCTCGAATATGACGGTCGAAGCGTCCCGCTCCAGGGCGGCCGCGAACGCCTGGCGGGTGGTGAGATACGTTGCCGCGCGCACGTTGATGGCCGGCACGGTGAAGGCGGTTGGGTCGATCTCGCCACGACCGCGCGCCCGATACAGCTCATGGATCGAGGCCGAGCCGCAGCCGAGCGTCTGCGATGCGCTCCAGATCACCCACCTCGCGGCGTCCCGCAGGTTCGCATCTGCGTTGAACACCGCCTCGAAGACGAGCTCGTCGATCAGCTCCTCGCGGAGGCGCCGCCCGTCGACCACCTCGACCCCCGTATCGGTGATGGTCGCGACACCCTCGAGTCGGGCGCGCAGGTCGTCTGCAGTGGAGATCTGCATGTGCGTCATCCTAGCGAAGGGCGGAGGCCAGCGTGAACGCCAGAAGCGGCGCCACGAGCAGCCCGAGACCACCAGCCAGGAGGTACCAGTCGCGGGCCGCCCGCGCGTTTGCCACTCCGCGTCGTTGAAGCCCGACCGTCCACCATCTCACCGCCGACAACCCGACGACGTAGAGCAGCGCGCCCAATCCCACCACGCCAATGGCGAAGGGCCGCACGTGCTCACAGTCGCCGAAGGCGATGGGACCACCGGGCGGACAGGTCGCGGTGAGCTCGAGTCCGATGACGACGGTCGCCGCGACGAGGACCGCGGCGGACCACGCGAGATGCGCGAGGAGGGCTCGGCTCAGCGGGCTGCGAGCTCGCTGCTTCGACGCGCCGCATCGTCCGCATCGCGGCGCGTGACCCGCCGATACTCGAAGTAGAGATACACGCACGCCGATGCTCCCAGGCCCGCGACGATCATGCCGAAGGCGACCGCCTGCAGCGTGATGCGCACGGGGATGAACGAGCCGCCCGCGAGGTTGAAGGCGAGAAGGGGGACGAGCAGCAGCACGGTGAACAGGTAGTTGAGCATGACGAACATGCGGATCGCCGACCATCCGAAGCCACGCCGGCCGCGTGCCGCCTGCACCCCGAGCGCAAGCAGAATCAGCATGGCGAAGTTGCCACCCGCGATGCCGTTGGCGAGAAGGAAGCCGACGTCGTCGCTGAAGCGAAGGAACGGGATCTCGACCGTGAGCAGGTAGTACACGTAGTTCGGGATGTACGTGAGCATGAAGTACACGAAGAGGAAGAGGGGCACCCCCTTCAGGACCGCCACCAGCCAGGTCTCGTGGCCGTGCAGGAACCAGCTCATGAAGTCATCGGCCCAGGTCAGAAGCCGGCTCACGCCGCCCCGCGGACGATAGACGGGATAGGTGCTCATCGGTCTGGCGTGCTCCTACTCACCGGTCTGGTCGAGGAGGAAGGTGATGAGGGCCGTCAACTGGCTCTCGTTCAGGCGACCCTCGGGATGCGGCGGCATGCCGGTCGCCTCACCATCGTTGTAGTTCCCGGAGGAATCGCGGATCCACTGCTCCAGGAACATGCGGGGATCCTCCTCGTAGTCGGCGATCATCTGGTCCACCCCCGATGGCGTCGGGAAGTTCTCGAACTCGGTGATGACGTCGGAGCCGATGCCCTGGATGTTCGGTCCGGCGGTCCCGCCCTCCAGCTCCGGGCCATGGCAGCTGACGCAACCGGCCGCGGTGTACACCTCGGCGCCAGCCTCAACCGTGTCCTCCACCTCCTCGACCGGCTCCGCGGCGGCCTCCTCCGCCCACGACTCGACGAGCGCCACGACCGCCTCGATCTGCTGCTCATTCAGCGGGCCACCGACCTCGTAGCTCCAGGCCGGCATGGCGGAGTCCACGTTGCCCGAGACCACCACGCCGCCGTAGCTGACCGCGAGATGGACGTAATTCCCGTTCGCTCGGAGCTTGTCCGCGAGGCCGCGCGAGTGCAGGTTCGGACCGATGGCAGGCGAGTCCTCCCCGCCGCCTGTGCCATCGGCACCGTGACAGTTCGCGCAGCCGGCGGCGGCTGGCTCGGCCGGATCGGCACTGAAGATGACCTCACCGTAGGCCAGCAGCTCCTCGTCCACCTCTTCGCCGATCACCTCTCGACGCGCGTTATCGGTCACCCAATAGAGGAGCGTGAAGATCGACAGCGCGGCGACGAGGATTACGCCGAGCGTCTTCAGTCGCATCGGTCAGCCCGAGCAGTGAGGCGTGTCGGTCGGCGCTCGGTCGTCGAAGGTGACGGTGCCGGGAGGGGGACCGTCGATCACCTCGCCGGTGTTGACGACGTACGCACCGTCGACGGCGGCTACCGGGAACCTGTCCATGCCGCGCGGCGCCGGGCCGTCACGCTTCTCGCCGAGCACGGAGTACTTCGAGCCGTGGCAGAGGCATTCGAACCATTGGCTCTGGTCGCACAGCTGTGGAATCTGGCAGCCGAGGTGCGGGCACTTGCGCCACAGCGCAAGGATCGATAGATCCGCCAGCGGGATGTCCTCGCCGAAGTTGGTACCGGGGTCCTCGACGGGCGAGGAAACGGTGCCTTCGCCCTCGACGCGCGCCTTGGCCGCCGGGACATTGACGACGAACAGGTTCGCCTGCCCATAGACGTACGGAAGCCCGTTCTTCCATTCCGGCTGGGCGTTGTTGATGTCCTCTGCGGAGCCGATATTGATCTCCGCCCCGAGACCCTCGGACAGGTTCGGCCACAGGAAGGCGAGCGTGCCGCCCAAGAACTCGAGCGACATGATGCCGACGCCAATCCCGAGCATGCGGCGCATGAAGCCGCGGCGACTGATCTCTCCGGCGCGAGGCCCGCGAACCTCGCCGTAGGAAGCGTGCTGTGTCATAGGTTGAAGAAGAGTCCTTCCCAGGGCCAGACCCAGTTCCATCCCGGGCCACGGAAGAATGAGCCGATGAGGGTCAC
>JACDBZ010000109.1 GCA_013694645.1 Chloroflexota bacterium | reverse complement strand
GTGCCGTCGATCTCGACCGGCAGGAGCTCTCCGTCGCGAAGCTCATCGGCTCGCAGCACACGGGCATGGCGCACGCCTAGCACCAGGTCGTTCACGTGGCTCGCTCGATCATGCGACGCATTCTACGATCGAACGAGACGCATTCACCCCAGGGCGTCGGTCCGTATGATCAGATGATGGACCCCATCTACCTGCTGCTCGAGGTCGCCGCGGCCATATTCTTCGTCCTCGCCGCCTGGCTGGCGCTGCGCCGCGGACGCCTGCCGTTCCTGGAGCTCATCAGCGCGGCGACGTTCGGCCTCCTGCTCGAGGAGGGCGACCAGCTCATCTTCGAGACGTACCACTACGCCGATGCGTGGGTGCTGTCGGTGGATCGCGCGCCGCTCGTCATCGGTCTGACCTGGGCCCTCATCATCGCCGGCGCGATGCGCATCACCGATGCATTGGGGGTGCGTCGACGATACGCGCCGTTCGTGGACAGCGTGCTGGCGATCAGCCTGGATCTCGCGTTCGACGCCATCGCGATCCGGATGGGGCTCTGGACGTGGCGCGGCGTCGGATCTGCCGATGGCTGGTTCGGCGTGCCGGCCGGCAACTTCTACGCGTGGCTGTTCGTGACCTGGGCGTTCAGCTTTCTCTCGCGATGGGTTCGCGACGTCGCCGCCGCGCGTCCCCGGCTGGAGTGGCTGCAGCTCGCCGTCCCGGTCCCGGCCTTCGTGCTGCTCCTCGTCAGTCTGGTGCCGTTCACGGTGCTTCACCCGGTCGTTGACCCGACGCCCGGCGGTGGTCTGGCGCTGTTCCTCATCACGTTCGTGTTCTTCGTGGGTGCCGCGGGGTGGGGAGCCTTCGGGCCGAAACGCGGAACGCCCGACGGGTCTGCCACCGCCATGCTTGATCTGCGCCTGGCGTTCGGCACGCGGATCGCGATCCACCTGTTCTTCCTGGCAGCCATGATCATCCTCGGCCTGGCCACCACGCAGCCGATTCTCCTGGTGGTCGCTCTGCTCATGCTCGCTGCTGAGGTTCCGCTGGGCATCGTGGTCGAGGGGCGTCGATCGACCCGGACCGCTGCCGTGGCGAATCCACACGCTGAGCGAACGAAGTGACGGGCGACGATTCGCTCGGGTACCCTCGGCGTCATGAGCTTCGACCGAGCCGGCCCTGACCTGGGCCTGGACCTGGACCTGGACCTGGACGAGTGCGTGGAGCACCTCCGCTCGCTGATCCGCATCCCGTCGGTCAACCCGCCCGATGGCGGTCCGGAGGTCGCAGCCGGTCGTGATCCCCTCGGCGGGGAGACGGCCGCGGCTCGATACTGCGCCGAGGTTCTCGGGGATGCCGGGATCGCAGCCGAGGTGATCGAGCTGACACCGGGCCGTGGCTCATGCGTGGCGCGCCTCCCCGCGACCGGACCCGCGACGGACCCGCCGCTCATCCTGCTCAGCCACCTCGACGTTGTGCCGGTCGATGCCGAGTCGTGGTCACGGGACCCATTCGGTGGTGAGCTGATCGACGGCGTCGTCTGGGGACGAGGCGCGGTCGACATGAAGAACATGGTGGCGATGGAGCTCGCCGTCATGCTCGCCCTGAAGCGGTCGGGAGCGAGCCTGCGCCGAGACGTGATCTTCGTCGCGGTCGCGGACGAGGAGGCGGGCGGCGAGCACGGAGCACGCGGCCTGGTCGAGCAACGACCGGAGCTGTTCCACGACGGTGACGGACGACCGGCCGCAGCCGCGCTGAACGAGGTCGGCGGGTATTCGATCACGCTCGGCGGCCGTCGCTTCTACACGATCCAGGTCGCCGAAAAGGGAATCGTCTGGACGCGGCTGCGCACGACCGGCACTCCCGGCCACGGCTCCATGCCGCACACGGACAACGCGGCCGTCAAGCTCGCCCGCGCGGTGGACGCCGTCGCGGCCGACCAGGCCGGTCGGAGCGCCCGGATGACGCCTGTCGTCGCCGCGTTCCTGGCCGCGCTGGGCCTCCACGACGTTGCGAGCCTGGCGCAGGACGATCCGGCCGCCGCGTCCGCCGTGCTTGCGAATCGGGTGACCGATCCGGTCATGCGCCGATCACTGGACGCCATGCTGCGCGACACGGTCACCACCACCGTCCTGCGCTCAGGCAAGAAGGTGAACGTGATGCCCGGGGCGGGCGAGGCGGAGCTCGACATCCGAACGCTGCCGGGCACCGATCAGGCGGAGCTGCTGGCCCACCTTCAACGAGTGGTCGGTGACCAGGCCTCGGTCGAGCCGGTCGTCGCGCTGCCGGCCGTCGAGTGGCCGGCCGACGCGGAGATCGTCGGCCTCATGCACCAGGCGCTTGCGCGAGCGGATCCGGATGCCACCGCGGTGCCGACGATGATCACCCCGGGCACCGATGCGAAGGCACTCGCCCAACTGGGCATCCCGTGCTACGGCTTTGCACCACTTCGTCTCGAGCCCGACTTCCCCTTCCTGGAGCTGTTCCACGGCCACGACGAGCGCGTACCGATCAGCGCTCTCGCCTTCGGACTGCCGGTGCTCGGCGAGGTCGTCGCACGATACGTCGGCGGCGCCGATGCCCCGAAATATCGGCCACAACCGGCCTGAACCGTTCTCCGGGCCGGGAAATGCCGAAATGACGGCGGCCGTCCGGCGTGGATGCCGCGCCAAGGCAGCACTCGTGCCCACGACACACCGATACATCGGTCAAACCCAGCGTCACGCAGCACTCATGCCCAGAACGACCGATACATCGGTCGCCCGGTGCTGGGGTGCGCCGCTCACGGCTATACTCGCTCGAGCATCCTGAGCACGCTGAGCCCCATGACCAAGAATCCCGAAACGAGCAACGCGTCACGCTCGCGCACGATCGCGTTCGTCTTCCCCGGCCAGGGCTCCCAGTACGTCGGCATGGGCGCCGACCTGGTCGCCCGGTCGGCAGCGGCGGCCGGCGCCTTTGAACGCGCGGACGCCGCCCTCGGCATGCCGATCTCGCGGTTGATCCTCGAAGGCCCCGCCGAGGATCTGGACCGGACCGTCAACGCGCAACCGGCCATCCTGGCCACGAGCATGGCTTTCCTCGAGGCTATCCGCAGCGAGGCGCGCGACGCAGGCATCGAGATCAAGCCGACCGCCATGGCGGGACACTCGGCCGGACAGTACGCGGCTGCCGTCGCAGCCGATGCCATCGATTACGCCGATGCGCTGCGTCTCGTCCGCGAGCGCGGGCGGATCATGCAGGAGCGTGGGATCGCCGGGGGCATGGGCGCCGTCATCGGCCTGTCCGACGAGATCGTCCACGAGATCGTCAGGGAGGCGAGGCAGCACGGGGAGATCAGTGTGGCCAACGCCAATGCACCGGGGCAGATCGTGCTCTCCGGCGTCATCCCCGCGCTCGTCTTCGCGCTCGAGATGAGCAAGACGGTCGGGGCCCGCAAGGCCGCTCGACTGACGGTCAGCGTGGCGAGCCATTCTCCGCTCATGCGTCGCGCGCGCGACGAGTTCGGGAAGATTCTCACCAGGGTCCCGTTCCGCGACCCGCAGGTGCCGATGCTCGGCAACGTCCATGCCGGCCTCATCAACACCGCCGAGGGACTTCGAAGCGAACTGACCGAGCACCTCGTCCATGGGGTCCAGTGGACGGCGACGGTGCGCCGCATGGTCAGCGGCGGGGTCACCGACTTCGTGGAGGTTGGGCCGGGCAAGGTACTGTCCGGCCTGATCCGCCGTATCAGCCCCGACGTCGAGACCCACCATGCCGACGCTCCGAGTGATCGCTCACTCCTCGCCCTGCTCGCCACGCTGCGCGAGATGCCCGCGTGACGCAACGACGGGCGGTGGTGACCGGCCTCGGCATCGTGTCGCCGGTCGGGATCGGCTCGGAGGCGACCTGGGACGCTCTCGTGGCCGGCCGCTCCGGCATCGCGGACATCACCCTCTTCGACACGGCTCCCTTCGAGATCCACGTGGCGGGCGAGGTCAAGGACTTCGACCCCACGGCGTTCATGGATCCGAAGGATGCGCGGCGCCATGATCGCAACACGCACTTCGCGGTGGCGGCCAGCGGGGAGGCGCTGCGGGACGCGGGCCTGCTGGGCGACGACGGGCTCGTCAATGGCGACGTCGACGCCGACCGCTTCGGAATGGTCTTCGGTACCGGCATCGGCGGGATCGGAATGATGCTGGAGGGCCACAAGATCCTCCTCGAGCGTGGCCCGCGACGAGTCTCGCCGTTCATGCTGCCGCACATGCTGCCCGACTCGGCATCGGGCCAGGTGGCGATTCAATACGGCCTCCGCGGGCCCAACATGGCGGTCGTGAGCGCCTGCGCGACCGGCGGCCACGCCATCGGCGAAGCCATGGAGGCGATCGTGCGCGGCCAGGCCGACGTCATGCTGGGCGCCGGGACGGAGGCACCCCTGGTGCCGCTCGCCTTCGCAGGCTTCGGCCAGATGCGCGCCCTGGGCACTCCGAAGGACCCTGACAGCGGCGAGTATTCGGCGCC
>JACDBZ010000103.1 GCA_013694645.1 Chloroflexota bacterium | reverse complement strand
TCCACCGCTTCGCCGGTCTCGGCGACGAGGTGTCTGACCGTACCGCGACGGGGAGCCCGGACGTCGTGCCGGATGCCGAGCATCTCGACCTGGCCGAGGGAATCGCCTTCTCGACGGCCAGGCCGGGCCCGAGTCCATCGGCGTAGACGAAGAAGCCGACCGCGGGTGAGGCGACCCCGACCGAGGCTGGCGTTCCCGAAGCCGGAGTCGCCTGGGCCGTCACAGCCGCCGGGGACCGGTCCGTCGAGTCGGCTTTCGGAGCTGACGAAACGGCGCGAGCGACCCGCAGCCGCAGCTCGCCGGACGACACCTCGATCTCGCCGAGCCCGTGCCGCTCCAGGCGTTCGGTCAACCGCGGGATCAGCTCGTTTGCCGCGCGTGCGACCGTGTCAAGCGCGCGCTCCGCGTCCGTCATGCGCCCCTCTCGCTCTCATCATCGGCATCGTCACTCGGCCAGATCTCGCTCCAGCGCGGGCGTCGCGGGACGTTCGGCAGGTGAAGAATCCGGCCGATCCGGCGGCGCAGCGATGGCACCTTCGGCCGTCCGGGGCTGACCGCTCCGGTCTCCAGGTACGCCCCCATGCCGCGCAGCCGAGCATAGCGGCTCGCGAGCAGCTCGGTGGTCTCGCGTCCGGAGAGTCTGCGCAGCGCGGAGATGATGGCGGCCCTGAGCGCCTGCCCGGTCGCCCCGTGGTCGGTGTGCGCGCCTTCACCCGGCTCGGCGACGATGCCGTCGACCACGCCGAGCTCGACCTGGTCCTGGGCGGTCATCCGCATCGCGGCGGCGGCCGATTGAGCCTCGTCGCGGGAGCGCCACAGGATCGACGCGCAACCCTCGGGACTGATGACCGAGTAGACGGCATTCTCGAGGGCCAGCACGACGTCTCCGACGCCGATCGCGAGCGCACCTCCCGAGCCGCCCTCGCCGAGGACGACCACCACGATCGGCACCTGGAGGCCGGTCATGAGCTTGATGCTCGACGCGATCGCTTCTGCCTGGCCCCGCTCCTCGGCGGCCGGACCCGGGAACGCACCGGCGGTGTCGAGGAACGTCACGACCGGCATCCCCAGCTTGTCCGCCAGCCGCATGAGTCGCTGCGCCTTGCGGAAGCCTTCTGGATGCGGTGACCCGAAGTTGCGCAGGATGTTGGACTCGGTGTCGGTGCCCTTCTGATGTCCGATGACCATGACCGGCGCGCCGTCCAGGGTCGCCGGACCGCCGACGATGGCCGGATCGTCACCGAATGCGCGGTCGCCGTGAAGCTCGAAGAAGCCATCGAAGATCAGGGGCAGGAGATCGAGCGTGCGGGGCCGCTGCGGGTGACGCGCCAGTTGCACGCGGCTCCATGCCTCCTCGGTCGCCGCCATGGATGGTGGCGTGGCTCGTTCCAGCAACGGCGCGTCGCTCACGTCGACTCCTCCCGCCCGGGGATCGAAGGCGAGGAGGGGCCGGTGCCGTTGCCGTCGGCCGCGGTCTCGACATCGATGCCGATGGTCTCGCTCACCGCACCCCCCAACCGTTCGGCCAGGCCCGAGATGGCTCCGAGCGGCCCGCGCCCCCGATCGGCCGATACGGGCTGGCCATCCTCGACGGCCGCCACCGGCAGGAGGCGCAGGAGACGGGACAGGCTGGCGCGCAGGTCCGGACGCGGCACGACGGCGTCGATGAAGCCATGGGCGAGAAGGAACTCCGCGCTCTGAAAGCCCTCGGGCATCTCCTCACCGACCGTATCGGACGCGACGCGTGCTCCCGCGAACCCGACGAGCGCCCTCGGTTCGGCCAGGATGACGTCCCCGAGGCTGGCGAAGCTTGCGAGCACGCCGCCGGTCGTCGGATCCGTGAGCACGGTGATGAGTGGGACGCCGGCGTCATCGAGCCGCACAAGGGGAGCAGTCGTCTTGGCCAGTTGCATGAGCGCCAGCGTGCCCTCCTGCATCCGCGCGCCGCCCGATGCGCTGACCACGATGGCCGGTATCCGATCGGAGAGCGCCGTCTCGAAGCAGCGCGCGAGCTTCTCGCCGACCACGCTGCCCATGCTGCCGCCCATGAATCGAAAGTCGAAGATGCCGATTGCGACGCGGCGACCGTCGATGGAACCGATCCCCCACACGACGGCGTCACGCAGCCCGGTCTTGAGACGGGACGTCTCAAGGCGATCGGCATACGGGCGATCGTCGTGGAACCCGAGACGGTCCACCGACTCCAGGCCCGCATCACGCTCCTCGAAGCTTCCAGGGTCGAGGAGGAGGTCGATCCGCTCCCCGACCGACATCCGGAAGTGATGGCCACACGACGGACAGAGGCGCTGGTTGCGCTCGAGCTGCTTGTTGAAGACCTGCGCGTCGCAGGTGGGGCACTTCGTCCAGGCGTCAGACGGCGCGGCGCGCCGGCTGAATGGGAACTTGATCGGCAATCGAGTCCTCCTCGTCCCGCTATCGGTGGAGGAGACGATGGGCGCCGGAGGCGCGCCGGCTGTTGCGCCAGACGGCATAGGCGGTCACCCCGACGCCGACCGCCGATCCAACCGCACCGGTGACGATGAGGCGGCCGGGATGACGAAGCGCCCAGGCCAGCGGATCGGGCGCTGAATCTGCCGCGGCCAGGCGCACGGCGAGTCGCGCCTCGAAGCTCGGGGCGGCGGGCGGCGGCACGAGTCTCGTGCGCAGGTCGGCCGCGAGTTCCACGAGCGGGTGCGCAGCGACATCCACACCGCCAGCCGCCGCCGCGATCCGAGGGCTGAGTCCGTCGAGGATGCCGTCGACCGCACGATCGAGCCGCTCTGCGGCGGACGGAGACTTGCTCATCACGCTCCTGCTAACACCGGGAAGTCCGCAACGTTACACCGGTGCTCCGCAGGCCGTCTCCGATGGACGAGGCATTACCTCTCGAGCAGGACGGCGAGCTCGCGCAGCGCGCGGTGCTGGAGGACGCGGACAGCCCCGTCGCTGCGGCCGAGGACGACGCCGATCTCGCGAGCGGTGAGCCCGTCGACAAAGCGCAGGACGACAACCTGCCGGCGATCCTCCGAGAGCGACGCAAGCGCCGCACGAAGCCGACGAGCATCGTCCGCCAGGCTCACGAGCCGGGCCGGGTCATCGCTGGCGGCGGTCAGCTCCTGAGCGCCGTCGAGGGGGTCTGTCCGCTGCCGGTCGCGCGTGCGCAGCGCGTTCGCGAGCTGGTTGTGCGCGATGCGGAAGAGCCACGAGCGGAAGGTCGCCCCTTCGTCGCGGAACCGTTCGATGGCGCCAAGCGCGGCTAGAAACGTGCGCTCGGTAGCGTCCTCGGCGTCGTGATGGTCGCCGAGCAGGTAGAAACAGTAGCCGTAGACTGGATCCAGGTAGCGCCGGTAGAGGATCGCGAATGCCGCGCGATTCGCCTGCGCGGCGCGCACGTCGGGGAGATCCCCGTCCACGGAGCTCGTCTCGCCCGGCACCCGATCGGCGCTCATGTCGGCACGCCGGCATGAAGGCGGACCACTTCGCCGCTGGTGAGGGCAACGCGGCCGGCCGCCGTTTCGATCACCAGTGCACCGAGGTCGTCGATCTCGATGGCGAGTCCTTCGATGCGCCCGCCCGCTGTCTCGACGCCGACCGCCGTCCCCAGCGTCGCACACGCCCGGCGATACCGGGGCAGCGGAGAGGTTCCCCCCTCGACCGCCACCAGCTCGGCGTCCAATGCGTCGAGGAGACCAGTCAGCAGATCCACACGGTCGATGAGGATGCCGGCCAGCTCGCCCAGTGACGTGGCGCCCACTGCGATCTCCGGTGGCATCTCACTGCGCGGCCAGTTCACGTTGATGCCGACCCCGATGACTGCCGCGGAGATGCGGTCGCCGTCGATCGTGGTCTCGAGAAGCATGCCTCCCACCTTCGCACCGCCGCTGGCGACGAGATCGTTCGGCCATTTCAACGCCACCGGAGCGAATGCTGCGCAGGCGCTGCGCGCACCGAGCGCGGACGCCACGCCGAGCTGCCAGGCATCGGCCGCAGCGAGGCGCGGCCGAATGGCGATGCTCATCATCAGGTTGCGTCCCGGCGGCGAGTGCCATGCTCTACCGCGGCGACCGCGGCCGGAGGTCTGCTCCTCCGCGACGACCGCCCGACCCTCGCCGTCAGGCTCGCCAAGCAGCTCGCGGGCGCGGTCGTTCGTCGAGCCGATGGTGACGTGGACCTCCACGCCGCGGCCGATCCGTCGACGCGGCCGATCCGCACGCTGCCACTCGCTCATGCCCACACGATATCGCCTCGGGCCGGCCGGGGTTCCCACGTGCGTGCGGTACACTCGCCGTCCCATGCGCCAGACCCTCGATGCTCACGATGCCCCGTCACGCCCGCTGCGCGAGCGGGTCTTCAGTGGCATCCAGCCCTCGGGAGCGTCTCACCTCGGGAACTATCTCGGGGCACAGGTCAACTACGTGGCCATGCAGGAGGAGTTCGAGACGATCTACGGGATCGTCGACTATCACGCCCTGACGACCGTCCACGACGGCGCGGAACTTCGCCGGCTGACGCATGAGATGGTGCTCGACCTGCTCGCGGTCGGCCTCGACCCACAGCGCTGCGCGCTCATCCGGCAGTCCGACCTTCCCGAACACGCCGAGCTCGCCTGGATCTTCAACACGGTCGTGCCGGTCAGCTGGGTCGAGCGCACGCCGACCTACAAGGAGAAGCGCCAGCAGGGCGTCGAGAACAGCATGGGGCTGCTCGACTACCCCGTGCTCCAGGCCGCCGACATCGTCATCTACAAGGCCACCCGGGTGCCGGTCGGTAAGGACCAGGCGGCACACCTGGAGCTGTCGCGCGAGATCGTCCGCGCCTTCAACCGCCGGTACGGCCCGATCTTTCCCGAGCCCGAGCCGGTCTTCACCGAGGTCCCCGTCGTGCTCGGCACCGACGGGGCCACGAAGATGAGCAAGAGCGCCGGCAACACGATCCCGATCTTCGCCGAGCCCGACGAGATCAGGCGCCTGGTGATGAACATGGTGACCGATCGGCAGCGCATCCGGCGCTCAGACCCCGGGCGCCCCGAGATCTGCAACGTCTGCCAGCTGCATCGGTTCTTCGGCAGCGACTACCTTCAGATCCAGGACGGTGAGCGCACGGCGCGCACCGGCTGCGTCGACACCAAGCAGCTCCTCGCCGAACGCATCATCGAATTCTTCAGGCCGATGCGCGCGGAGCGGGCTCGCCTGGCGGCCGATCCAGCGGTCGTGGAGGAGACCCTGGCGGCGGGTCGCGCGAAGGTGCGACCGATCCTGGAGGCGACGACGGCCGAGGTCCGCCAGCTGGTGGGCATCGGTCCGCGCCGGGCTCCGTAGGGTGACCGGGCCGGCATCGGGCATCGGTCCCCGCGAGCGCTGGTGGCTGGTCCTCTTCCTCGCGCTCGGAAGCGTGTACTTCGGATTCCTGGTCACCGAACGGGTGCTCGAGCTGCTCGGCGGCCTCGGCACCATCCTCCTCATCCTGTTCCTCGCCTGGCTGCTCGCCTTCGTGATGTCGGGCCTGGTGGCGGGGCTCGAGGAGCGCATCGACCTGCCCCGCCCGGCGATCGTGGTCGGCAGCTATCTGCTGACACTCGTCGTGTTCGGATTCGTGGTCTTCTACACCGGCGCGGCGATCACTCAGCAGGTGGCTGACCTCGCCCGCAACTACCCCGATACGGAGCGCGATATCCTCCGCGTGCTGGCCGACTGGGAGCAGGGACTCCAGTTCGGCCGGCTGCGGATCGATCTGACCCAGCTCTATGCCGGCGCGGTCGCCGGAGTGGAGCAGATCGGCAGCGATATCGTCGAGCAGGCCCAGAACATCGCGGGCGTGACGATCGCCACTCTGGGCTCGCTGCTGCTCGTCATCGTCATCTCGCTCTACATCCTGATGGACTCGCGACGCATCCTGGCGCGCCTGCGAGCCGCGGTGCCGCGTCGCTACCGTGACGAGGCGGACCTGTTCGAGCGGAGCATCGTGCGGGCCTTCGGCGGCTTCCTGCGCGCCCAGCTCATCCTGGCGGTGATGCAGGCTCTGCTTGTTGCCATCGTCGGCACCGTGTTCGGCATCCCGTACCTGTTCCTGTGGGGAACGATCAGTGCGCTGGCCATGCTGATCCCGGTCTTCGGGCCGCCGCTGGCGCTCCTCCCGCCGATCGTCGGCGCCGTGCTGTTTGCCGGCAGCGCCGCCATCCCGGTCGCGATCATCCTTTTCGTCGTCCAGACCGTGATGGTCAACTGGCTCCAGCCGCGGCTGATGCGTGGTGCGCTCGGCCTGCACCCGGTCCTCGTCCTGCTCGGCCTCCTGCTCGGCGCCCAGGTTGCGGGCGTGTGGGGCGCGTTGTTCGGGATCCCGGTCATCGCGGTGGCCTGGGTCTTCGTCAGCTACGCGGTCTTCCGGACCGTGCCGAATGCGGCATTGTCCGACACGGAGCGCCTCACCGACGTCGACGAGCATGTCATGGTCAGCGTCGAGAAGGAGCAGGTGGGAGACGAGACGCACCCGCACATCCACGTGACACGCACCCGGCGGCAGGACGGGAGCGAGCAGGTCGAGCTGCGAATGACGGACCGCGAGACCGACGACGGCCCACGGCCCAGCGGAGCCGAGGGCTAGGCCGTGGCCTCCGCCGGCCTGCGCACTTCGAGCGGTGTCACCTCTTCGGCGAAGTGACAGGCACTCAGGTGGCCGCCGCCTACATCGCGCAATTGCGGCTCTTCGATCTTGCAGATCTCCTGCGCCATCGGGCACCTGGTGTGGAACCGGCAACCTGAAGGCGGGTTCGCCGGAGATGGCAGATCGCCCTTGAGCACGATCCGCTCGCGGCGGATCGTCGGATCGGGCACCGGGATGGCCGACAGCAGCGCCTTGGTGTACGGATGAGCCGGGCTGCGGTACAGCTCATCCGCATCCGAGAGCTCGACCAGCTTGCCGAGGTACATGACCCCCACACGTGTCGAGAGATGCTTGACCACCGCGAGGTTGTGGGCGATGAACAGGTAAGTCAGCTGGAACTCGTCCTGGAGGTCGGACAGCAGGTTGAGCACCTGGGATTGGATGGACACGTCGAGCGCGCTGACGGGCTCGTCGCACACGATGAACTTCGGACGCAGGGCCAGTGCGCGCGCGATGCCGATGCGCTGCCGCTGGCCACCGCTGAATTCGTGTGGATAGCGGTGAATGTGCTGCTGATTGAGGCCGACCCGCTTGAGCAGGTCGCGGACCGCGGCCTCGCGCTCCCGCTTGTTCGTCATGCCGTGGACGTAGAGGCCCTCGCCGACGATCTCGCCGACGCTCATGCGCGGGTTCAGGCTGGCATACGGGTCCTGGAAGACGACCTGGATATCACGTCGTGCAGCCTTCATCTCGCGAGAGCCCAGGTCGAAGAGTGACTTCCCCTCGAAGGTGACCCGGCCCGACGTCGGTGGAATGAGGCGCAGGATGACCTTGCCGAGCGTCGTCTTGCCGCAGCCCGACTCACCCACCAGGCCGAGTGTCTCGCCCTCGTTCACGCTGAAGCTCACGCCGTCCACGGCACGCACGGCGCCCAGCTTGGTGACGCCCAGCAGTCCGCCACGGATGTCGAAGTGCTTGACGAGGTCATTGACCTCCAGCAGGGGCCCGCGGCTCGACCCTCCGCGCGCGGTCATCCGCTGCGCGCTCGTCTGGCCGCCGCTCGTCTGACCTCCCCCGGTCGCGGGTGACGTCACGATCCTCTGCTCCTCGGTCATCTCGGTTCCACCGTGAGCGCGTCGCCCGCCTGCTCTGCCTCGGGACCCTGCGCGTCAGCGCCGACCGCCGGTGGCTCGCCGGCCGGGGTCAGCCAGCAACGGCTGAAATGATTCGGTTGGAGCTCCTGGTATGGCGGCGCGACGTCGCAGACGCGCATGCGATGCGGGCATCGGCGCTTGAAGAGGCAGCCGCTTGGAAGATTGAGCGGAGACGGCACCGTGCCCTTGATCACCTCGAGGCGCTCACGCCGCTCGTCGAGCCGCGGGATCGAGCGCAGCAGACCCTGCGTGTAGGGATGGTGCGGCGAGCCGAACACGGTGCGCACGTCGGCGCGCTCGACGACCTTGCCGGCATACATGACCACGACCTCGTCGGCCATCTCGGCGACGACGCCAAGGTCGTGGGTGATCAGCATGATCGCCATCCGGTTCTTCGCACGCAGGTCCCGCATGACCTCCAGGATCTGAGCCTGGATCGTGACGTCGAGCGCGGTGGTGGGCTCATCGGCGATCAGCAGGTCGGGATCGGTCGAGAGGGCCATGGCGATCATCACGCGCTGGCGCATGCCGCCGGACATCTGATGCGGATGCTCGCCGGCACGGCGCTTGGCGTCCGGGATGCCGAC
>JACDBZ010000096.1 GCA_013694645.1 Chloroflexota bacterium | reverse complement strand
TCGCCTCCGGCACCTTGAGCTGGCGGCCGATCTGCGCGTATGGACGCCGACCGTCCAACTGGAGGCACTTGATGATCGCCTTGTCCAGATCATCGAGAATCGGTCGCCTCCCGGAGTTCGGAATGCTTCGCATCGCCATGCCGTGAAGAGTACTCAACCGTGTCCATCTGGTCAACTTTCCGCAGCTTTCCGGCGCTCACGTTGCGGATTCCGCGTCATTGCGCGGAATCGGTGGCGTCGAGGCTCGGACGGCCATGGGTGTCGCCGTCCCCAAAATGCGGTTGCGTTCAGCAGCTACAGCCTGCTCGGAGCGCCAAGTGCACGCTCAATTCGAGGCTACAGGTGCGGTGGCGTTTCGCTATTGCGAATCCAGCGAGCGGTTGTCACCCTCCGCGCCCGGGTCCGGAGCCCCGACCTCGCGCTGCCAGGCACCGGTGGCTACGGCGAGCAGCTCAGCGACGTCGCGGACGGCGACATCGGTCCGATCAAGGTCGGTCGTGCCGTCGCGCAGCATGATCAGGCAGAAGGGGCAGGCGGTCGCGATCTCGTCGGGCGACTTCTCCAGAGCCTGTTCGACGCGCTTGTGATTGATGCGTGTGCCCTCGCGTTCCTCCATCCACATCCGCGCCCCGCCCGCCCCGCAGCACATTCCCTTCCGATGATGAAGGTCCATCTCCACCACGCTCTGACCGGGCACCGACTCGACCACCCGGCGGCCCTCGTCGTAGACCTCGTTATAGCGGCCCAGATAACACGCGTCGTGGTAGGCGACGACCGCCTCGTGATGCGCGGAAGGCACCAGTCGGCCCTCGGCGACCAAGCGGTCCAGCAGCTGGGTGTGGTGGATCACCTGCACGCCGGTCAGGCCGAACTGGGGATATTCGTTGCGAATCGTGTTAAAGCAGTGCGGGCAGGTCGCGACGATGGTCGAGATGCCGTGCTCAGCGTGCGCGGCCGATAACGTGGCCACGTTCTCCTCGGCAAGCATCTGGTAGAGGTACTCGTTTCCCGCGCGTCGCGCCGGATCGCCGGTGCACGTCTCCCCGTATCCGAGCACGGCGAACGGCACCTCGGCCTGGTTCAACAACTGTGCCATCGCGCGAACGACCTTGCGGTTGCGATCATCGAAGGCACCCGCGCAGCCGATCCAGAAGAGGATCCGTCCGTCCAGCGGATCCCCCATCGGCGCCGATGCGTGGATGGTTCGCCATACATGGTCGCCCGCGGGGGTTCGCGCGACGGCATCGGTCTGTCCCAACACCGCGACGTCGAGGCCCTTGGCCCAGTCCAGGCGGGAGGACTTCGGCTGCCCCCAGGGATTGCCGGCATTCTCCATGTTGCGAAATGCGGCATTCAATTCCTTCGGAAAGCGGCTCTCCTCGAGTACGGCATTTCGACGGATCTCGACGATCGTGTCGACATGCTCGATGAGGACCGGGCAACCCTCGACGCACCAACCGCAGGTGGTGCACTGCCAGACCGCCTCTTCCGGGATGGCGTTGTCCATCAGCGGCAGGCTCAGCGCCTCTTCAGCCCGCCCGCGCGCAAGCTGAAGCGCGTCCTCCGACGCTGCCGCTCCGCCGTGCGCCCCGCCCTTCCAGGCCCGCTGAGCGGATGCCGCTGCCGCCAGCGCCGTCTCCGCCGCCACCATCTGGTCGCGCAGGCCCTCCATCAGGTGCTTGGGCGAGAGCGTCTTGCCGGTCATCGAGGCCGGACAGAACTCCATGCAGCGGCCACATTCGGTGCAGGCCAGGCCATCGGCGAGGTGGCGCCAGGTCAGGTCCTGAAGGCCCCTGGCACCGAAGACCGGTAGCTCCTCGCCATCGGCCGGCTCCACCTCGAGGTCCATCTTGCGCAGCGCCCCACGCGGCTCGAGGTTGCGGAAATAGACGTTCGGCTCGCTGCTGATGATGTGGAGGTGCTTGCTGTACGGCAGGTACGCGCCGAAGCCGAGCACGAGCAGGATGTGCGCCCAGCCGAAGACGCCGTAACCGATGGTTGCTGCCTCCTGACCGATGCCTTCCAGCGCCAGGCTCAGCGGTCCGGCCATGAGCGCCCAGGTGCGTGAGGGCTGATCCGGCTCGACGACGTAGGCAAATGAATCGCCGAGCCACTCGGTCAACACGATGCTGAAGATGAGACCCAGAATGACGAATGCGTCGCGCGTCAATGCCAGGCGCGCGGGCCTGGTGACGGTCCGACGGATCACGTAATAGACGACCGATGCCAACACCAGCGCCACGAAGACGTTGGCGAGGGAGACGGTCGCGCTCCAGAAGAAACCACCGAACGGCCATGCCACCACGGTCTCGACCAGCCCGTTGGTCAGGTAGTTGCCGGTCGTCGCCAGCAGGACGATGAAGCCCCAGAAGACGAACGCGTGAGTCAGTCCCGGGCCGATGTCCTGGAGCAGCCGCTTCTGGCCGAAGACGAAGATCCCGAGTGCCTTGATCCGTTCCGGCACGCGGTCGAATCGGTCCAACGGGCGCCCGCTGCGCAGGATCGCCATGTGCCAGCGCGCGCGGCGCCAGAACAGGAAGATCGCCGCCGCGATCGGTACGACGACGAGGGGATAGAACGGAATGGTGGCTTCCATGGATCGGCGCCATGGTACCCGCGTGCAACCCGAGCGGGGCCGCATGGCGCACCCCGTCAGATCATGCCGCGGGTGAGTGGCTGACAGGGTCGGTGCCGGCCAGACCGTCAGACCATCCACCGGATGAATGGCTGACGGGATCCCTGTCCGCCAGACCGTCAGATATTCATGCGCCGCATGCATTCGGCCGTTCTGACTGGCCGAGGCCGTCAGCGAAGCTCAGGGTAGACCACAGCCGACTATCTGACGGGCATGATACCGTCCACTCAGCCATTCATCCCGCTGACGAATGCGTGACGGGATGGTGGCGCACGCCTCCGGCGACATTGGGCGGATATCCCCAAATCGGAGTCAGTGATCGCCGCCGGCGAGCTGGTCGAGCGCGTGACGAAGGACGGGAAGCAGCGCGGCCAGCGACTCGGACGCCCCCTTCGGGGAACCCGGAAGGTTGGCGATCAGTGCGCCATTCCGCGTGCCGACCACCCCACGCGAAAGAGCCGCCATTGGCGTCGACAACATCCCGGCTGCGCGCATGAGCTCGGCAAGGCCCGGCGCTTCGCGGTCGATCACCCTGCGCGTTGCCGATGGCGTGACGTCGGTGGGCGTCAACCCGGTTCCGCCGGTGGTGAGGATCAGCCGATGGCCGGCATCGACCAGGCGTGCCAGCACCGACGCGATCTCGACCTCATCGTCGGCGATGATGAGGGCTTCAGGGGCGACGTTGAAGCCGGCCTCGCGCAGCGCAGCAACGAGGGTCGGCCCGGAGGCATCCTCTCGCTCCCCCGCCGCCGAACGATTCGAGCAGGTGACGACGATTGCCTCGTGCTCGGCGGACGCGGCGCGCTCTTCCCGACGATAGCCACCCGAGCGTCCGCCGGACTTCTCGAGCAGCTCGACCCGCTCGATGACGATGTCCCGCTGGAGCGCCTTGGCCATGTCGTACAGCGTCAGGGCCGCGACGCTGGCAGCGGTCAGCGCTTCCATCTCCACCCCGGTGCGAGCAGTGGCGCGAGCCTCGGCCCGGATTGTGACGGTGCCCGCGGCCCGATCCGGCGTCAGCTCGACGTCGACGCGGTCGAGGGGCAACGGGTGGCAGAGAGGGATCAGGTCCGAGGTTCGCTTGGCGCCCCCGATCCCCGCCAGCCGTGCCGTCACCAGCGCATCTCCCTTCGGTCCGCCCGCATCGAGGAGCGTGGCCAGCACCTCGGGCTGCATGCGCACCACCGCTGCGGCCACCGCACGGCGGGACGTGATCGGCTTATCGCCCACGTCGACCATCCGCGGAGCGCCATCGGCATCGAGGTGTGTCGGTCGACTCATGTCATTCCTCCCAGCAGCAGGGCTTCGTAGGAACGCCCGGGCTCGGTGGCCGGCACACCCTCCGGCACGATCAGCAGCGCATTCGCCGATGCCAAGGGCAGCAGCTGCGACGATCCCTGGCCGCCCGCCGAGGTGCCGCGATAGCCATCGAAGTCGCGCTCAACGAGCACGCGCAGGTAGGCACGCCGGGCGGGATCCTTGCTGATCGCCTCGGAGACGCGGACGGGGACCCGCAGCCGACCGTCGCCGGTCAGTCCGACCATGGCGCGCAGCATCGGCCGCACGAACAGCTCGAAGGTCACGAGCGCGCTGACGGGATTCCCGGGAAGGCCGATCACCGGCGTCTCGCCCACGCGCCCGAAGGCGAGCGGCTTGCCCGGCTGAACCGCGATCCGCCAGAAGTCGAGCGCGCCGAGCCGCTCGATGACGCCGCGAACATGATCGTGATCCCCCACGCTCACCCCACCCGAGACGATCAGCAGATCCGCCTGATCCGCGCCCTCACGGACACGGGCTTCGATGAGATCGGGCTCGTCGCGCGCACGCTCGAGCATTATCGGCTCTGCGCCAGCCTCGATCACCGCGGCTGCCAGGGCTGGCGCGTTCGCATCATAGATCTCGCCGTGGCCCAGCGACGAACCAGGATCACGCAGCTCGTCGCCGGTGGAGAGGATCGCGACCCGCGGGCGCCGACGAACCTCGATCCGCGCGATCCCCATCGCCGCCAGCAGCCCGATCCCGGATGGCGTGATCGGCGACCTCGGCAGCGGCACGAGCTCGCCGCGACGCACATCAAGCCCGGCAGGGCGACGGTGTGCTCCCGGAGAAGGTGTCGTCGCCAACGTGACCATTCCGGCTCGCTCCTCGGCCTCCTCGATCGGCACGACCGTGTCGGTCCCGTCGGGCATCGGAGCGCCGGTCATGATCCGCACCGCCGTGCCGGGCTCGACGGCCGCGGCGCGCGGGCCCCCGGCCCGGGACTCCCCGACCACCCGTCGCGGGGTGCCGCCGTCGGCGGCACGCAGGGCATAGCCGTCCATGGCGGAGTTCGCGAATGGAGGCACGTCGATCGGCGCGGCCACGTGAGGCTCGGCCGGCACGCGACCCAGGGCAGCGGCCAGGCCGACCTCCTCGCCATCGGCCAGCCGCACACCGTCCAGGAGTCGAGCCAGCGCCTCGTCGACCGTCAGCATCGGCCCAGGTCAGACGCCAAGCTTCAGACGCGCGTCGATGAGGCGCAGGATTCCGCTCCGGGTGACGATCCCGAGAGGCTGCCGGGCTTCTTCGCCGATGACCGGAAGCTGGCCGACCTCGCGCTCCTGGATGAGCCGGAGAGCATCGGCCAGCGGCTCGTCGGGACCGATGGTGGCGAGGTCACCGTAGCGGGTCATGATGTCGGTCACCCGCCTGTCGGCCCAGGACTCGCGCGGCAGGCGGCGCACGTCGCCCAGGGTCACCATCCCGGCCAGGCCGCCGTCGGGGTGCCGCACCAGGAACGAGCGGTCATCGCCGCGCAACATGCGCTCGGACACCAGGTCGGCGACCGATTCGTTCGGCGAGATGGCCGCGGGCGTCGCGTCCATCGCGTCACGGACGCGCACCCCGCTCAGCGATCGCTCGATGCCGGCCTGCTGCATGGTCGCCTCGGCCGACGTGGCGAGGAACCAGCCGACAAGGGCAAGCCAGAGGCCACTGCCGATGTCGCGCGAACGGAGCGCCCAGTAGATGCCGCCGGCGACCATGAGGTACCCGATCACGCGACCCACCATGGCCGCCTGTCGCGTCGCCGTGAGCGGATCGCCGCGGACGCGCCACAGGATGGCGCGCAGGACGCGGCCGCCATCCATCGGATAGCCCGGCACCAGGTTGAACGCCCCCAGCACGACATTGATGATGCCCAGCCAGCCGACGATCGCGCTCACCTCCGGTTGCGTCACGAGCGCGCCGATCGCCAGCAGAACCCCACCGATCACCAGGCTCGCAACGGGGCCGGCGAGGGCGATGAGCGCCTCGTCTCGCGCGCTGCGCGAATCGGTCTCGATGCTGGTGGCGCCGCCGAAGATGAAGAGCGTGATGCCCGCAACCTTGAGCCCCAGCCGGCGGGCAACGATGGCGTGCGAGAACTCGTGCGCAAGGACAGAGGCGAAGAAGAGGAGGGCAGTGCCGACGCCGACAAGCCAGTACTGGCCCGTCGTCCAGCCGGGGATCAGCCGCGGGAAGAAGGCATCGGCGAGCGAGAAGGTGAGCAGAAAGGCTATGACCAGCCAACTCGGGTGAATCGCGAGGTCGATGCCGGCCACCCGACCGACCTTCCATCCTGAGCCCATGGGCTGAGTCTAGATCAGGCTTCGGAAGATGGTTGCGAGCCGTCTCGCCATCGCGCGAAGCCGATGACGGTCACGACCAGCGCAGTCACGACGATGGCGGCTCCGGCGACGATCGAGGCGTCAAACCAGAATCCCTGCGGGAAGAGGACGATCAGCCTGGAGCCCTCACTGAACAGATATGTGCCGGGCGGAAAGAAGATGGCATGGAAGGCCAGGAATGCCGGCTCGAATGCCACCACGAAGATGCCGGCCAACAGGATGGCCAGCGCGCCGATCAACCCCGCGGCGGTGAGCATGATTCGGCCCTGCCGCCTGCGCTCGTGACGGAGCCAGGACCCCATGACCGACGCGATCACGAGCGCCACGACGACGATCCCGGCCAGCAGCTGGACAAGGCGCGAGACATCGGCCATGTGGGAACGCTCGCGCTCGTCCAGCAGCGGCTCGCCGGACGTCAGCGACGCGTCGAACGGTCCGTTCACGTACAGATCGCCAAGGATCTCGCCGGTGACCCGGTCCACCTCCGCCTGCGAGGTATCGAGTGCCGCCGCAACCCCGTGCCGAGCCTGGAGCGCGGAGGTGAGCCACGGATTGAACAGGAGAAGCGGCCCGGCGAGGGTGACGGCGATGGCCAGCGATATGCCGAATAGGATCCCGACGGGACCGGGCGCGCGGGCGGGGGTCTCGACCGGAGCGAACGTCAGAGGAAGCGCCCGGCCATGCGGCTGCTGCCGATCACGGTGGAGAGCAGCATTCCGACGATGCTGATGACGATCGAGCCGAGCAGGGCAGCGAGGAAGTCACCCACGGTCAGCCCGAGATTGAGCTCGTTCGAGATGACGCCGGTCAGGAGCAGCATCAGCGCGTTGATCACGAGCAGGAACAGGCCGAGCGTCATGATCGTGATCGGGAGGGTGAAGATGCGCAGGATGGGCCGCACGAACGTGTTGACCACGCCGAAGATCGCGGCAACCAGCAGGAGCTTCCACCACTCCCCGGTGAATTCCAGGTTCGGCACGATCAGGACCGCCACGTAGAGCGCGGCAGCATTGATCAGGATCTGGAGGGCTCGGTCCATGGATGTAGCCTAGCCGATGCCTCACCGTTCGGCGCCGATGACCGGTGGCAGGTGGTCAGCCGCGGTCGAGCAGGCGCCCACGTACCCAGGCGGCGCGAACCATGTTCGGGTGCGGGCGGAAGATGAGGCGGCTGGCGACGTCATCCGCCGCCGATGGCGGATCATCGGTCGGCAACGGATTCGTGAACCGCGGATCGATGGCGATCACGTCGGCTTCCTTCCCGACCTCGAGCGAACCGATGTCGGCGTCCAGGCCCAGCACCCGCGCGCCATCAAGCGATCCGAGCCGGATCCAGTCCAGCGGACGCAACATTCCGGCTGAATCGCCCTTGCCGGTCAGCTCCAGCACACGCTGCGTGACGGCTCCCGCGCGCATGACGCTGAATATCGAGACCTCGGGCCCCGCCGCCACGTCGCTGCCCAGCCCGACGCTCATGCCAGCGGCTCGATAGGCGCCGAGCGGCATCATCCCGCTCGAGAGGAACAGGTTCGACCCCGGGCAATGCGCAACGCGCGAGCCGCTTTCGACCAGGCGCGCCACCTCTCGCTCGGACAGGTGGATCGCGTGAGCCAGGATCGATCGCGTCCCCAGCGCACCGACACGGTCGTAGACGTCGAGGTAGTCGCGTGCTTCGGGAAACAGGCGGCGGACCTCGCTGACCTCGCCCGCGTCCTCGGACAGGTGCGTCTGCCAGTACGCGCCGTGATGGGCGGCCAGCAACGCTGATTCGCGGAGCATCTCCTCCGTGCAGCTGACCGCGAAGCGCGGCGTGAATGCGTAGTGCAGCCTGCCGTCCGCTGCTCCATGCCAGCGCGACGCCAGCGCGTCAGACTGTCGGAGACTCGTTTCGAGAATCTCGCCCGGCTCGATGTCGCCGTCATAGGTGAGCCGATCCATCATCACCTTGCCGATCACCGCCCGGATGCCGTGCTCCTCGGCGGCTGCGAAGGCCGCGTCGGTCGAGTCCGGCCAAAGCGCCGCATAGGCGACCACGGTGGTTGTGCCGGCCGCCGCGAAGGCACGGAATGCCGCCGGCGCCTGACGCTCGGCAACGGAGCGGTCATACGCGCGCTCGAGCGGGAAGATATATCGATCCAGCCAGGTCAACAGGTCAAGCCCGCTCCCGAGCCCGGCGTTCGGGATCTGCGGCAGGTGTGCGTGAAGGTCGACCATGCCCGGCATCAACACCAGCGGCCGCACGTCCACGGCCGATGCTGAAGCGGCGTCGGACCAGGGTCCCACGCCCACCATGCGTCCCGACGCATCGACCTCGAGAAGGCCATCACGCTCGTCGAGGAGCCCGCCGTCGGCCAATGGCGAGAGAAGCCTGGCGCGGAGCGCGAATGGAGGGGCAGCCGGGAGCGTCGTCATCGGGGCCGATGCTACATGCGCAGACCGAGTACTCTTGCGCTTCTACAGTTAGGAGGCCACTCATGGCCAATGGTTCTATCAAGAAGATCGTGGCCGATCGCGGCTT
>JACDBZ010000091.1 GCA_013694645.1 Chloroflexota bacterium | reverse complement strand
GGACAAGGCCGCCCCGGTCACGGCCGATGTCATGCGCGTTCATGACCCCGGCCAGCGCTGCGTACGACCCGGCATCGAATCGCTGCCGCAGCTTGACGCCCTGGTGCTCGAGGTACGATCCGATCTCGTCGCGGGTGTCGAAGTCGATCTCTGAGCGGTACGTCGTCATCGCCAGCTGGCGAGCCAGCTCCAACCCGCGTTCGCGGTCGAGCTCCAGCAATTGAAGCTGGATGTGGTTCCAGCCCGCCGCCAGGTTGCCGATGACCGCCGGCGCGGCGATGGGCATGACGCGCCCGACCGCGGATGGGCGCTCGAGCGCGACTTCAAGCGCGACCATGCCGCCCAGGGATCCGCCTGTCACCAGGTCGAGGCGCTCCACCCCCAGGGCATCGAGGGCCACCCACTGGGCGCGGGCCATGTCGCGCGGTGTGATCGGCGGAAAGTCGGTCACGTCTCGCGGCCCGGTTGTCCCATAGCAGGAGCCGAGCAGGTTGAGGCACACCACCTGTCGCTCAGCGGTGTCGAGCGCCCTGCCGGGACCGATCGCGGGCTCCCACCAGTCACCGGCCGCATCGGCCGAGCCGGTGAGGGCATGGATGACCAGGACAGTCGATGACAGCGAAGGTCCGTCCCGACGGTACGCGACCTGAAGGTCGGGGAGCGTCACGCCGGCCTCGGTCCGAAATGGACCGAGACGCAGCGGTGGCTCCCGTGGACTGAGTGGAAGAAGCGTCACGCGGTGACCCCTTCAGGCACCGCGGCGGTCAGCGCCTGGTCGAGGTCGGCGATGATGTCGTCGAGGGCCTCGATGCCGACGGACAACCGAACCAGATCGGCCGTCACGCCCGAAGCGCGCTGCTCTTCCTCGCCCAGCTGCTGGTGCGTCGTGGAGGCCGGATGGATGATCAGCGACTTCGCATCGCCAACGTTGGCGAGCAGGCTGAACAGCTTGACGCTGTCGATGAGCGTGCGGCCGGCATCGGCGCCGCCCTTGACTCCGAAGGTGATGATCCCGCCGGAGCCGCCGGCCAGGTAGCGCTGCGCGTTGGCGTACGTCGGATGCGTCGGCAGGCCCGGATAGCTGACCCACTCGACGCGCTCGTCAGCCTTCAGCCACTTTGCCACGGCCAGTGCGTTCTGGCTGTGGCGGTCGATGCGCAGCGGAAGCGTCTCGAGGCCCTGGATGAAGAGCCACGAGTTGAACGGCGAGAGCGCGGGCCCGATGTCGCGCAGGAGCTGGACCCGCAGCTTGATGATGAAGGCCAGCGGTCCGAATGCGCCGGTGTAGCTGACGCCGTGGTAGGACGGGTCGGGGTCGGTGAAATCCGCGAAGCGCGGGCTGCCGGTCCAGTCGAACTTCCCGGCGTCGACCACCACGCCACCGATGGAGGTCCCGTGCCCGCCGATCCACTTGGTGGCAGAGTGGATGACGATATCGGCACCGTGCTCGATCGGCTTCGCGAGGATCGGCGCGAAGGTGTTGTCGATGATCAGCGGGAGCTGGTGCCGGTGGGCCGTATCGGCGATGGCTGCGATGTCGGGCACGTCGAGTCGCGGGTTGCCGATGGTCTCGATGTAGTAGCCCTTGGTGCGCTCATCGGTCTGGGCTTCGAAGTCTTCCGGAGCGTTGCCCTCGACCCAGCGGACCTCGATCCCGAAGCGCGGCAGGGTGTAGGCGAACAGGTTGTAGGTGCCGCCGTACAGGCTGGTCGAGCTGACGATGTTGTCGCCGGCCCGCGCGAGGTTGAGGATGGTCAGCGTCTCGGCCGCCTGGCCGCTGGCGAGCCCCAGCGCCGCGACGCCGCCCTCGAGCGCCGCGATGCGCTGCTCGAAGACGTCGGTGGTTGGGTTCATGATCCGGGTGTAGATGTTGCCGAACTCCTGGAGCGCGAAGAGCCGCGCGGCGTGGCCTGCATCGGTGAAGTTGTAGGAGCTCGTCGCGTAGATGGGTACGGCCCGCGCGCCGGTGGTCGGATCTGGCTGCTGGCCGGCGTGGAGGGCCAGTGTCTCGGTCAGGAATGCGCGTTCCGGGGCATCGCCATTGCCGTTGGTGTCGCTCATGGTTGGTATCGGTCCTTCAGTGATTGACCACGACGGGTGAGCCAGGGTCACGGTGGTGGTCGGTGCGACGCGGCCCCGGTGCTGTGGGTTCTGCGGCTGATCCGCGTCGCTTGAAGGGGATAGAGAAAGACCGCACCCGTTTCTCGTGAGAGAAGGTGCGGCCCCGATCAGGTCCTGAGTTGGCGCGCGAGGTGGCGTTTTGGGCTCAGGAAGTTTCCTCCATGCGGCGGGGCCGCCAGGGCATACACATGGTCGTGTAGTGCGGGACGTGGTGATCGGGGAACATTGCCTCCGACCGTAGCAGCGATGTCAAGGCCCACCAGCTCCAGTGGTACCCATGGGACCAATGCCGCTTTGCCTTGGCCGCGTGCACGTCCACCCCGGGCACATCCACCGAGCCGTCCACGGCCGAGTCGAGTGCCCCTGAATCAACGGCACCGGAGTCAACTGCTCCGGAATCGCCTGAAGAGTCGATGGACATGGGTGGCGAGACCGCCATCAACACCGACGCCGCCAACCTGCGGACCGATCTCGACTACCTGCTCGGCGAGCATCTGATCCTGGCCGCCAAGGCGACCGGCGCGGCGCTCGACGGACGCAGCGAGGAGTTCGAGGCCTACGGTGGCCTGCTGAACACGAACGGCACCGATCTCGGTGGCGCCATCGGCTCCGTCTACGGTGCCGAGGCCGAAGACGAGTGGAACCGCATCTGGAGCGCCCACAACGGGTTCTTCGTCGACTACACCACCGGTGTGGCGACCGATGACACCGAGCTCGCGGATGGCGCGGTCGAGGATCTGACCACCATCTACGTTCCCGAGTTCAGCGCGTTCCT
>JACDBZ010000067.1 GCA_013694645.1 Chloroflexota bacterium | reverse complement strand
CCCGAGCATAGCGAGCCCGGTACCATCGGCGGCGCAATGAGGGTGATCTGCGGCCTGGGCAACCCGGGCGAGCGCTATCGGCTCACGCGTCACAACGTGGGCTTTCGCGTGGTGGACCTGGTCGCCGACCGCTGGGGTCTGACCGGCCAGGGGCGTGTCAGAGATGGCGCCGGGCAGTTGGAGGCGCTTCGGCCGGAGCCGATCGGGAGGGTGCTCCTCGTCAAGCCTCTCAGATACATGAACCGTTCCGGGGGCCCGCTGCGCGCCGCGCTGCGCCAGACCGATCTCGATGTCACGACCGATCTGTTGGTGGTGGCGGATGATATCGACCTACCGCTCGGCCGCATCAGGCTGCGCAGATCCGGATCGGCGGGCGGTCACAACGGCCTGCGCGACATCATCGGCAGCTTCGGCACGAACGAGTTCAATCGGCTGCGGATCGGCGTGGGGCGCGCGGGCGAGGCGGTGGACCACGTGCTCGCCGGCTTCAAGCCCGATGAGCGCGAGCTGTCCGATGAGATGGTCGCTCTCGGTGCCGATGCCGCGGAACGCTGGCTGATCGATGGGATCGACGAGGCGATGAACACCTTCAACGGCGTCGAGGTCGAGTAGCGACTGCCGGGGCATACTGACCGGGGCGCCAGGCTGCAGGTTGCCGCTACCATGGGGCCGTCCATGTCGTCTTCACGCGGTGGTGATCGCCGCGTTGCTGCGCTCGTCGACGCCCTTCGGCTCCATCTGCCGCAATCGGGCGTCCTTCGCGTGCCGGCTGCGGCTCGAGCGGCGCACCTGGCCGCTCGTCGGGCGTCGCTGCCGGCGTCAGTCCCTCTCGTCGTTGTCACCCGCACCGACGATGAGGCTCATCGGCTCGGGGACGATCTCGCGGCCTGGTTGGAGAGCGGCCTCCTGCGCACGCTCCCCGAGCGCGCCGCACTGCCGCTCGAACGCGCGCTGCCGGAGCACGACGAGTCAACCGAGCGACTGAGCGTTCTCGCCGCGCTCGCCACCGAGCGGGGCCTGGTGGTCGTCACGTCCCTCCTCGCGCTCGTCCAGCGCACGCTGAGTGTCGAGCAGGTGCGGCAGGGTCGCATTCACCTCAGTGTCGCCGAGCGGATCTCGCAGCGCAGCCTGCTCTCCGCCCTCGTGGCGGGCGGCTACGACCCGGTCGTGGAGGTCACCGGTATCGCCGAGTTCGCGCATCGCGGCGGACTCGTCGACGCCTGGCCGCCGGGTGCCTCCGAGCCGATCCGCATCGAGCTGTTCGGCGACGAGATCGAATCGATCCGGAGCTTTGACCCGATGACCCAGGGGTCTCGCCGTCGGCTGACCCGCGCGGACCTCCTCCCGGCCTCCGAATTCCTGCCCCTCGATGGCTGGGAGCGGATCGGCGACCGCGCGCCGTCATCGGCTTCCGAGCAGCTGCGGGAGGATGTCGCTCGACTCGAGCAGGGCGATCTCGGCGAGGCTGCGGAAACGTGGGCGGCGCTGCTCACTGCTGGTCCGGCCGCAGATCATGTTCCCACATCCGCACATCTCGTCCTCACCGATCGCGCCGAGCTCGCCGCGCTCGCCCGCGACCTTGATGCACAGGCCGCCGACCGGCACGCGAGCCTGGTGTCCGCCACAGAGATCCCCGACACATGGCCGGCACCGTACGCGGCGCTCTCCACGTTGGAATCGATGGTGGCGCGCGCCGACGAGCAGCTCGATGAAGGGGACGCGGTGGATGCCGGCTACCGTGCGGCGCCGCCACTGCCGGGTCGGGCGGAGCGAGCCGGCGCGTGGCTCCTGGAGCTCGCGGCCGATGGTCAGCGTGTGATCGTCACCACCGACCAGGCGAGCCGTGTCGGCGAGCTGCTGGAGGAGGCTGGCCAGCCGGTCGCATCGGTAGCCGAGCTGCGATTGACGCCCGAACCGGGAACCATCGGGCTGGTCCATGGCTCGCTCTCAGCAGGCCTGAGCCATCCCGCAAGCGGGCTGCTCCTGCTCACCGATCGCGAGCTCTTCGGCGCCACGCGCCTGAGGCGGCTCACGGGCGGAAAGCGGGTGGTGACTCGCGATCTCATCGGCAAGCTCCAGCCCGGCGATCATGTCGTGCACGTCGACCACGGCATCGCGTGCTACGTCGGCATGACGCAGCGCAGGTTCGGCAACGATGTCAAGGAGTACCTCCAGCTCGACTTCGCGGGCACCGACAAGATTTTCTTGCCCGCTGACCAGATCGGCCGCATCACGCGCTACAGCGGTGGCCCGGCACCGGCCCTCAGCAGGCTGGGCGGCACCGAATGGGAGCGTACGAAGACTCGCGTTCGCCGCGCGGTCGGCGACCTGGCCCGGGAGCTGATCGAGGTCTATGCCGCACGTGAATCCGCGCCCGGCTACGCCTTCAGTGCTGATACGACCTGGCAGCGCGAGCTGGAGGAGAGCTTCCCCTATACCGAGACCCCCGACCAGGCACGCAGCATCGAGGAAGTCAAGGCGGACATGCTGAAGCGGCGGCCGATGGACCGGCTCGTCGTCGGGGACGTCGGCTACGGCAAGACCGAGGTAGCGCTGCGTGCCGCCTTCAAGGCGATCCAGGACGGAAAGCAGGTTGCCGTGCTGGTCCCGACCACCGTGCTCGCCCAGCAGCATCTCCACACCTTCGAGCGACGCCTTGCCGCGTTTCCGATCCGGGTCGGGATGCTGTCGCGCTTCGTATCGAAGAAGGAGCAGGAGCGCATCGTCGACGCGGTTTCGGAGGGAAGCGTTGACATCCTGATCGGTACGCATCGGATCCTGTCGAAGGACATCAGCTTCGCCGATCTCGGCCTCCTCGTGGTGGACGAGGAGCAGCGTTTCGGGGTCTCGCACAAGGAGCGCATCAAGGCCATGCGGCGCGAGGTCGACGTCCTGACCCTGTCTGCCACACCCATCCCGCGCACGCTCCACCTCTCACTCGTGGGCATTCGCGACCTCAGCGTCATCGAGACGCCGCCGGAGGCCCGGCTCCCGATCCAGACCCGCATCGCGGAGGACGACGACGGCCTGATCCGCGACGCAATCGGCCGCGAGCTCGATCGCGGCGGCCAGGTCTTCTACGTCCACAACCGCGTCGAGACCATCGAGGCGGCGGCGGAGCGCGTTCGACGGCTGGTACCGGGGGCGCGAGTCGCCATCGGTCACGGCCAGATGTCGGAGGGCATGCTCGAGCGAGTCATGCTCGACTTCAGCGACGACCGCTCCGATGTCCTCGTCTGCACGACGATCATCGAGTCCGGCCTCGATATCCCGAACGCGAATACCATCATCATCGTGCGTGCTGACACGTTCGGCCTGGCCCAGCTCTACCAGCTGCGTGGCCGGGTGGGGCGATCCGATCGCCGCGCCCATGCCTACCTGCTTCACCGACGCGGGACGCCGCTCACGCAGATCGCACGCAAGCGGCTCCACGCCATCTTCAGCGCCTCGGACCTCGGCGCGGGATATCAGATTGCGCTTTCCGACCTTGAGATCAGGGGCGCCGGTAACATCCTGGGAGCCGAGCAGCACGGATTCATGGCCGCCGTCGGCTTCGAGATGTACACGCGCCTGCTGGCGGAGGCGGTCGACATGCTGAGTGGCCGCCGACCGCCGCCCGAACCGTCTGCGATCCGGCTGGATCTGCCGGGCTCGGCCTATCTCCCGGACGACTACATCGCGAACTCTGGCGGAAAGCTCGAGGCATATCGACGTTTCGCTCGAGCCCGCTCGGAGGCAGATGCCACGGCCCTGCGCGCTGAGCTACGCGACCGCTACGGTCCGATTCCAGCTCCGGTCGAAGGCCTGTTCACCGCCGTCGCGGTTCGCCTGGCGGCCGAGGCCGCGGGCGTTCCGGAGGTTCGCGCCGAGGAGCGACAGGTCACATTGAAGTGGTCGCGCATGCCGGATCGTCGCGAGCTGAGCGTCGCGCTCCAGGTGGCGGGATTCAGGCCGGACAGCGGATCGAACCAGGTGCGCATCCCGGTCGGGGCCGACCGCGATCCGGTCGATGTCACGCTTCGGGCCCTCGCCGCGCTTATGGCAGGCGGCCGACCGCCGCCCGTCCCAGCTCTTCGAGAGCCGCACGATAGGCCGCCGCGTCGTCGATGATCGGAACCGGTGGCACGGCACCGATGGAGATGAAGGCGTCGCCCTTCAGCACGGCGAGCGGTCCTCCGGGACTCACCAGGACGGCGTCATCGCCGATTCCGCCGATCGTTTCGACCCCGTCACCGCCCTTCGCGGCCTGGAAGGCGCCGCTCGCACCATCTGCGGTAACTACAGAGATGCCATAGGCGAGGCTACCGTCGGCGGCGTTGTAGAGACATCCGCCGCCGACCCCTGGCGCGTCATTCCCGGCCGCCTCGGCCACCTCGATCTCGAGGGCCGCGGAGACCTCGTCGACCGTATTGAGGCACCAGTCGGTATTGCCACCGGTGCTGCCCCCATCGGACGTGGACGTCGCGGCGGGCTCATCTCCTCCCCCATCCGTGGCAGCGCCTTCGGTCGATGGCGCCGTGGTGCCGCCGCAGGCGGCAAGCAGGAGCAGGAGGGTGACGAGGGCGGGTAGGGTGCGTATCGGGTGCATGGCTCGAATTCCTCACGTGCGGATTCGTGCGAGTCACGGCCGCACGCTGGTCCGTCGGGCCTGAGGGGTCTCGCGACGAGGCCCCGGACCGGATGTAGCAATCGCCCGCGGAGGATAGGTGCCTCGGATCGGCGCGACAAGCGACCAAGCGTCGTCAATGCGATGTCAGCATGCGGTGGGCGGGCCTCCTATTCCCGATTCTGGTGAGTGGGGGAGCGCAGGACCCACGCGTCGATCGGTTCGCGCTTTCCCTTTACGCGAATGGCTCCCAGAGACGCAAGCTCGAACTCCGCGATCGGCTGAAGGAGCGTACCCGTGTCTGGTCCGACAACGATCTGACCGGGCTCAGCCGCGCTCATCAGGCGTGACGCCAGGTTGGTCGTGTCGCCGATCGTTGCGAAGCTGCGCCGGCCCGCTGCGCCCACCGTGCCGGCGACGACGGGGCCAGTGTTGATGCCTGCCCGGAATCGCGGCCATTGGTGGTCGGCCGCGATGGCATCGGTTGCCCGGATGATGGCGAGCGCGCAGCGAGCCGCCCGCGTCGGGTGATCCGGTTGGTCGACGAACGCGTTGAAGAGGATGAGCACTCCGTCACCGGCGAAATGCTCGATGCTGCCACCAGATAGATCGATGGTCGGCACGACCGACGCCCAGTACGTGTTGAGCATGGAGATGACCTGAGTCGGCTCATGCGTCTCGCTGAAGGTGGTGAAGGCCGCGAGATCGGCGAACAGGGCGCTCACCGTTCGCATTTCGCCGCCGAGGCGGCCGATGTCGGGCGTCGTCCGCAGCTGTTCAGCCACGTGCTGGGGCAGGTATGGCCGGAAGAGCTCGTCGACGCGACGGATCTCGCGAGCGGCCGCGGTCAGAACACCGATCTCCTCCGCCGACGCGCCGTCATCGCGGAGATTCGTGATCAGCCCATCGATCGGCTGTCCGCGCGCTTCGAGCTCCGCGATGTCGGCCATGGCGCGTCCGTGCCATCGGTCGATGTGGGCCAGCGTGGCGTCCCGATAGATCGGCCGGAAGGCGGCGACGAGCGATCCGGTGCGTCGATACTCGGCACGCGCGGAGAGCGCGATGATTCCGAACGCAAGGGTCATCAGAACGTGCCACTCCCACCAACTCAGGTGCCAGGTGCGACTCAGCGCGACTGCCGTCGTCGCCTCGGCCAGCAGGACGAGCGCACCGACGAGCGCAAGGGCGACCGCGCTCGTGCCACGGCGCGCAATCCCGAGGTACCGCCACGCGGCGTACCCATACAGGACAACCGCGGTTGCCGCCACCACGGCGATCGGTCCCGTTAGCGTCTCGGTCGGCATCAGGCTGCGGAGTGGCTCCAAGCGCAGGAGCGACACGGCGCCCCAAGCCGCCAAGACTGCGACGGCACCCCACCGTAGCCCTACGCGGTGACGCAGGACAGCGTTCGCGCGCGGCCCGGCCAATCGGCTGACCGACGCCGCGGCGACGATCGACGCCAGGATCAGCCCGATCGGGGTGGCGATCACGAACCCTGCGTTCGGTTCCGCGAGGAGCACGCCTGGCGTGGCCAGCGCGTGGAGACCGAGGAACCCGGCGCTCAAGAGAAAGGCGAGCGAGACGAGGAACATGCGAGCATCCGCGTGGCGACTCGCTGCCTCGTTGGTCAGATAGGCCAGCGCGACGCTAACCGCGGCCGCGCCCAGCACCAGCCAGAAGTGGCTCGGGTGATGCTCCCAGACCAGGTCGAGCTCTGGACGGAGCACCAGCACGCCGAGCCCGAGCAGCGGGAACATCAGCGCGACGGCGATGAGGAACGAGCGACGCTCGATCACGGTGCGTCGATTGTCGCACCCGCGCCGCGTATACTGGAACCCTTCCTCGACCCGGGACGGGCGCACCCCTCCGGCGCCGAACTTCGACCGATGCCGTGCGTGCAGCGCGGCGACGAAAGGAGGCGACCGTGATGTCCCATCCATCCGATCCCGCGAGCGCACGGCAGACGTTGCGCGTCGGTGGGCGCACGTACGACTACTACGCGCTCGCTGCCGCCGGTGCCACCAACCTCGATCGGCTGCCGTACACCGTCAAGGTCCTGCTCGAGAACATGGTGCGCGGCGCCGATGCCCACCCCGATCTCGTGTCAGCGGACGACGTCCACGCCCTTGCAACATGGGACCCGACACAGCCGGCCGAGGCCGAGCTGCCGTTCCTGCCGGCGCGGGTGATCCTGCAGGACTTCACGGGAGTCCCCTGCGTCGTCGACCTGGCCGCCATGCGCGACGCGCTCGCCGAGATGGGCGGCGACCCCTCGAAGGTCAACCCGCTGGTCCCCGCCGACCTCGTCATCGACCACTCAGTCCAGGTCGACGAATTCGGGAGCGACGCCGCGTTTCTCATCAACGTCGATCGCGAGTACGAGCGCAACGGCGAACGCTACGCGCTGCTGCGCTGGGCACAGCAGGCATTCGCCGACTTCCGGGTCGTGCCACCTGGAACGGGCATCGTCCACCAGGTCAACCTGGAGTACCTCGCCGACGTGGTCGCCGAGCGTGACGGCGTCCTCCTGCCCGACACGCTGGTCGGCACCGATTCGCACACCACCATGATCAATGGCCTCGGCGTGGTCGGCTGGGGCGTGGGTGGCATCGAGGCCGAGGCCGCCCTGCTCGGCCAGCCGTGCTATCAGCCGATGCCGATCGTGGTCGGCTTCCGCCTCGACGGCGAGCTGGCTGCCGGCACAACGGCGACGGACCTCGTCCTGTACGTGACCCAGCAGCTCCGCGTCCATGGCGTCGTCGGCAAGTTCGTCGAGTTCTACGGTCCCGGCCTCACGCGCCTCGGCCTGGCCGATCGGGCGACGATCAGCAACATGAGTCCCGAGTTCGGAGCCACCGCAACGCTATTTCCGGTGGACGACGAGACGCTCCGTTATCTGCGCATGACCGGGCGGCCCGATGACGTGATCGCCCGAGTCGAGGCGTACGCCAGGGTGCAGGGCCTCTTCCGCAGCGACGACTCTCCTGAGCCGATCTTCAGCGAGTCGCTCAGCCTGGACCTTTCGACCGTCGTGCCTTCGCTGGCCGGCCCGAAGCGTCCCCAGGACCGCGTGGCCCTGAGCGACATGCGCGACAACTTTCGCGCCGCGTTCCCGAACGGGCTGCACTCACACGCGGATGGGACAACGCACGGTCACCATGGACCTGACGTGGGTGAGCCTCGCGGGACGGTCGACGAGGCCAGCGACAGCTCCTTTCCGGCCTCCGATCCGCCCTCCTATACGCGCGATCCCGATGCGGAAGCGCACGCCGATCCGGCGCCTCCGCGCCATGAACCTGAGATGCCGGCGGCCGACGCGCATTACCCGGCCGCGGAGGTCGTCCTCGACGGGCAGCGCCACAAGATCCGCACCGGGTCGGTCGTGATCGCTGCCATCACCTCGTGCACGAACACGAGCAACCCGTCGGTGATGGTCGCCGCCGGCCTGCTGGCCCGCAACGCGGTCGCGCGCGGGCTGACCACCAGACCGTGGGTCAAGACCTCGCTCGCACCGGGCTCCCGAGCGGTGACCGACTATCTGAACGCCGCAGGCCTGATGGATCCGCTCGAGGCACTGCGTTTTCACCTCGTCGGCTACGGTTGCACAACCTGCATCGGCAACTCGGGGCCGCTGGCGGAGCCGGTGGCCGCAGCGATCGAGGCAAGCGACATTGCCGGCGTGGCGGTGCTGTCGGGCAATCGTAACTTCGAGGGCCGCATCCATCCGCTCGCCCGCGCGAGCTACCTTGCCTCGCCTCCGCTGGTGGTCGCCTTTGCCCTGGCTGGGCGTATCGATATCGACCTGACCACCGAGCCGATCGGGACCGATCGCGATGGCGCACCCGTCATGCTGGTCGACATCTGGCCGAGCCCGCAGGATGTCTCGAGCGTGGTCCTCAAGGCGGTCAGCGGCGAGATCTTCACGCGCAACTACGCATCGGTCTTCGATGGCGACGATCGATGGCGCAACCTCCCGGTGCCGGCCGGCGACCGGTACGCCTGGGACCCGGAGTCGACCTACGTGGCCCGCCCGCCGTTTTTCGACCGAGTTGCGGACGCTCCGGCCGATCCATCGGACATCGCCGGCGCTCGGGTGCTGGCGATGCTCGGCGACAGCGTGACGACCGATCACATCTCTCCCGCCGGCTCGATCGCGCGCGCCTCGCCGGCGGGGGAATGGCTCGTGGCGCACGGGGTCGAGCCCCGCGACTTCAATTCCTACGGCTCCCGTCGCGGCCACCACGAGGTGATGATGCGTGGCACATTCGCCAACATCCGGCTGCGCAACCTGCTCACGCCGGACGGCGAGGGCAATGTCACGGAGCACATTCCCTCGGGCGAGCGGATGAGCATGTTCGACGCGGCCATGCGCTACGCAGAGGATGGCACGCCACTGATCCTGCTGGCCGGGAAGGAATACGGCTCCGGCTCGTCGCGGGACTGGGCCGCGAAGGGTCCGATGCTCCAGGGCGTGCGGGCGATCATCGCCGAGTCATACGAGCGCATCCATCGGTCCAACCTGGTCGGAATGGGCATCCTGCCGCTCCAGTATCTGCCTGGCGAGAACGCCGCCGCATTCGGTTTGACCGGCCGCGAGACCTTCGACGTGCTGGGGCTCGCCGATGGGCTGCGCCCGCGACAGGAGCTGGCGGTGGTCGCACGCGGTGATGATGCGCCCGAGATCCGGTTCCGAGTGATCTCGCGCCTGGACGGCGAGATCGACCTCACCTATCTGCGCAACGGCGGCGTGCTCCAGACCGTTCTGCGTCGGCTTGCGTCTCCCTGAGCCGAATGTGCTACAATGTCGCACATGGAACGAGTCGGGATCCGCGAGCTGCGTCAGAACGCCTCGGAGTATGTTCGTCGCGCCGAAGCCGGCGAAACGATCGAGGTCACCGATCGCGGTCGACCAGTGGCTCGCTTGGCTCCGTTGCCCAAGGGTGCGAGCATCCTCGACCGCCTGATCGCGGAGGGCAAGGTGACGCCCGCCACCAGGGACTGGCGGACACTTTCGCCGCCCGCGTCGCCCACGCCGGGGGCTCTTCCGCTCTCCGAGATCGTCGACGCGATGCGCGAGGACAAGATCTAGCCGGTGGCTGTGTACCTCGATTCCTCGGCCGCCGTGAAGCTCATCGTTCGAGAGCCGGAGTCCGGGGCGTTGGAAGGCTGGCTCCGACCGCACGACGTGCTGGTTGCCTCTGCGCTGGTGCGAACCGAGCTGCTTCGCGCCGTCCGACGCGGTGCGCCTCGCAGGATTGCCCACGCCCGCACAGCGCTGGCCGCGTTTACCCTCCGGGCGGTGGATGACGAGATCCTGGCCGCTGCGGGCGATATCGCTCCGAGCTTCATCCGCTCGCTCGATGCCATTCATCTCGCAACTGCTCTTGGCCTGGCCGGGGAGCTGGACGCGATCGTCACCTACGACCGCCGCATGATCGAGGGTGCACGTCGCCTCGGCCTTCCGGTAGCCTCTCCCGCGTGACAGGACCGGCCCGCCTGAAGCCGGACACCGCGCCTGGGACTACGACGGCGACTGATGGGGGACCGTGACCTCGCGTTGCCAAACGCTTCGTGGGTGCGCGTTAGCGGGCAGACTCGCCTGCTCCCGAGCCTGCCCACGCTCAGTTTCGATGTCGAGGCCGACCATGAACTGGCTAATGCGCATCACGAGGGCGTTTGACCACGCGGAGGCATCGGCATGGTCAAATGACCGCCGGGGAAGCGATTGACGACATCTACCACCGGATCGGACAGGTTGCCGTTCACACGGGTTCATTGCCGCCGATGGGCGCATCGGTCTAGACTCAGCCGGCAGTGATTCCAGCCCACCGAATACGCACTCGGAGTGCCGACAGTACCGTGACCGACTCCTCCGTCGACGAGCTTCGCGCACTGATACGGGAGGTCCCCGACTTTCCGAAGCCGGGCATTCTCTTCTACGACATCACGACCCTCCTCAAGGAGGCCGATGCGTTCCGCGAGGTGATCGACCGCATGGCGGAACAGGTGGGTGAGACCAAGGTCGACATCGTGGTCGGCATGGAGTCGCGCGGCTTCATCTTCTCGGCCCCGCTGGCCTACAAGCTCGGCGCCGGGTTCGTCCCGGTCCGCAAGCTGGGCAAGCTGCCGGCGGAGACGATCGAGGTCGAGTACGAGCTGGAGTACGGGACCGCGACCCTCGAGATTCACTCTGACGCCATCTCCAAGGGACAGCGGGTGCTGATCGTGGACGACCTCCTCGCCACCGGCGGCACCGTCATGGGCACCATTGAGCTCGTGCGTCGCCTTGGCGGCGAGGTCGCGGGACTCTCGTTCATGGTCGAGCTCGGGGCGCTGAACGGACGCGAGCAGCTCGACGAGTTCGAGATCCACGCTCTGCTGACGTACTGAGCGTCGCCGGACCGATGGCGGTCGCCGCGTCGTCCCGACTCCGCGCCCGCGCCGTCAGCGACCGCGGCGCAATCGCCGCGTTTCTGCGCCGCGACCGGATCTACGCGGCGTACGCGCTTGGCGATCTCGACGGGCCAAACCGGTCACGGGTGGCGTGGGCATTGGCGCACGATGATGCCGGGCAGGCGACCGCTCTCGCGATGCACCACGAGGGCCTGGTCCCGCAGCCGCTCTTTCTGATGGGCGCCCCCGACGGCTGTCGGGCCATCCTGGAGGGCGTCCTCAAGCCGCGCGACGCGTACCTCCAGGCGACAGAGCTCCAGGAAGCCGCGCTGCGTGATCTGTACGAGCTCGACTCCCCACTCGTGATGCTGCGTATGGCCGTCGACCGCGACACGTTCACGCCATTCGCCGGCCCGGCAGATCGACTGACCGCGCTCGACATCGACGACCTCAACCGTCTCTATGAGCTCGGATTCCGTGGTGGCTTTCCGGCCTCCGTGGTCGAGGACGGCGTCTATTACGGCGTCCGCGTGCGGGGACGCCTGGTGAGCGCTGCCGGCACGCATGCCATCAATGCGCGCGAGGAGGTCGCGGTCGTCGGCAACGTGATGACCCACGTGGATTACCGCGGCCACGACTTTGCCAAGATGGTCACCAGCGCCGTCACCGCCGATCTGCTCGCTCGTGTCCCCGACGTCGCGCTCAACGTCCACGCTGATAACGACCCCGCAGTCGCGGCCTACGCCCGCCTCGGCTACCGTACCCATTGCCAGCTCATCGAGCGGCTCGCCAGGCGGCGCGCCGGCGGATGGGGATTGATGCGACCGATACGAGAGGCGATGCGATTTCCGTGGCCACGCGAACCGAAGTGAATCATGACGTTGCCGATATCGGCCTGGCCGATGCCGGTCGACTGAGAATTGAGTGGGCCGACCGCCAGATGCCGGTCCTGGCCGCCATCCGCGAGCGCTTCGCGGCCGAGCAGCCACTGGCCGGGTGGCGAATCAGCGCCTGCCTGCACGTCACCGCCGAGACGGCGAACCTGGTGCGCACGCTGGCTGGTGGCGGCGCCGACGTCGTCCTCTGCTCATCGAACCCGCTCTCGACCCAGGATGACGTGGCAGCCTCACTGGTCACGCATTACGGGATCCCCGTCTACGCGATCAAGGGGGAGGATCGGGAATCGTATTACGCCCACATCGGATCCGCCCTCGATCACCGGCCGCAGATCACCATGGACGACGGCGCCGACCTGGTGAACGAGCTGCACACGAAGCGGACCGAGTTGCTCGAGGAGATCGTGGGCGGGACGGAGGAGACGACCACCGGCGTCATCCGGTTGCGCGCCATGGCCAATGCCGGCAAGCTGCGCTACCCGGTGGTCGCGGTGAACGAGGCGCTTACCAAGCACCTGTTCGACAATCGCTACGGCACCGGTCAGAGCGCGATCGACGGCATCCTGCGCGCGACGAACATCCTGTTTGCCGGCAAGGCGGTCGTGGTCGGTGGCTATGGCTGGGTGGGCCGTGGCATCGCCATGCGCGCGCATGGCATGGGCGCAAATGTCGTCGTGTGCGAGGTCGATCCGGTTCGGGCACTGGAAGCCGCGATGGACGGGTATCGCGTGATGAATGCCACCGAATCGGCCGGCGTCGGCGATGTCTTCATCACTGCCACCGGCAACCTGAATGTATGGGGGCGAGAGCATTTCCCACTGATGCCGGATGGCGCGATCCTCGCCAATGCCGGCCACTTCAATGACGAGTTCGAGCTTCGGGCGCTCGAAGAGCAGGCGACCGGCAAGCGCGAGGTGCGGCCGTACACGACCGAGTACCTCATGCCCGACGATCGCCGCATCTACCTTCTTGCCGATGGGCGCCTCGTCAACCTCGGCGCCGCCGAGGGCCACCCGGCCCTGGTCATGGACATGAGCTTTGCCAACCAGGCGCTCGGACTCGAATGGCTGCGCGCGCACCTCGATGAGCTCGAGCCGATCGTGTACGGGATCCCGGAGGAGATCGATCGCGGTGTTGCGGCCCTGAAGCTCAGGAGCATGGGTATCAGCATTGACTCGTTGACGCCCGAGCAGAAGGCGTACAGCGAATCCTGGGAATCGGGCACGTAGCAGGCCGCGGCCGGCTGGCCGTCGCACTCGCACAAATAAAGGTTCTCCAGATGCGCAGCGGGAACCTTTAGTCCCACGCTTCTGGTCATGGGAGTGTCCCGGGGTTTTCACGGCGACCGGGGCGCGGAGCGCGCCCGGGGGGAGACGGTCGCCGAGTCAACCACCTCGGCCGCGACGGCGTACGCCGCTTACGGCGATGCACTGCGCACGCACCTTGCCGCGTATACCCGCGACCATGCCGCCGGCGAGGACCTGCTCCACGAGACGTTCGTTCGCCTGCTGACCGAGCTGGCCGCTGGCCGCCAGCCACGACACCTGCGAGCCTGGCTCTTCCGCGTGGGGATCAACCTCGCGACCAGCCGCGCCCGTCACCACGGGGTTGCACGGCGCAGGGCACCCGAGCTGGTGCGCCGGGAGGTCATGCCGTCGCCCGAGGATGAGCTCATCGACCGGGAGTCAGCGGGTGCCCTGGCGGGACGCTTGAGAGCGCTCCCGGACGACGTGCGGGCGGCCCTGCTGCTGAGCGCTCACGGCTACACGGGGGCGGAGATTGCGCGACGGATCGGACGAAGTGAGCTGGCGACGCGGTCCCTGATGTGTCGACATCGCAGGGGACTGCGCGATTCCGTCATCGCTGCCTGAAGTGACGCGCAACTCGAGCGAGGGACTTCGATGGGTATGATCATGACCATGGCCCGCCTGAGCAGCCCGACCTTCGTGGGGCGCGCCTCTGAGCTCGAACGCCTCCGGCACGCCCTGGACCTGGCGTCGGACCATCGGCCGACCACGCGTTTGGTGGCTGGGGATGCCGGCATCGGCAAGACCCGACTCATGACCGAGTTCGTTTCAGGCGCCCGCACCTCGGGGGCACAGGTTCTGATCGGAGATTGCCTTCAGCTGGGAGAAACCGGCCTGCCCTACGCGCCGTTCGTCGGCGCGTTCCGGCCCCTGCTGCGCTCACTCTCCCCTCGACGACTGGACGAGATCATCGGCCCCGGGCGTGCCGAGCTCTCGCATCTCTTCCCGGACCTCGGACCGCCGTCCGGAGGCCGTGCTGGCGGTGGGAGCCCCGGCGCACGTCCCGAGCAGGCGCGCCTGTTCGAGGTCGTGTTCGGAATCCTGCGGCGGCTCTCCGACGATGCACCCGTCGTCCTCGTCCTCGAGGATCTGCATTGGGCCGATTCCTCGACGCGCGACCTCCTGCGCTTCCTGGTCCGCAACGCGCGAGAGGCGCGGATGCTCTTCATCGGCACGTATCGCTCCGATGAGCTCCACCGTCGGCATCCCCTTCGTCCATTGCTGGCTGAGCTCCAACGCCTGGAGGGAGTCGATGACATCGAGCTCGGTGCCTTTGGCGCCGAGGAGCTGGCCGAGCAGCTTGCCGGGATCACCGGCGAGCTGCCGCACCCCGAGCTCGTGTCGGCAGTCCTTTCGCGCTCAGGCGGCAATCCATTCTTTGCCGAGGAGCTCATGGCGGCCGGTGAAGCGGGGCTTGCGCTGCCACGCAGCCTGCGCGACACCCTCGACGACCGGGTCCGGCACCTGGAAGGCGAGGCGCAACGCGTGCTGCGCATCGCGTCGGTGGCGGGGGCGCGCGTGGACCACGCCATCCTGGCCGAGGTGGCCGAGCTGCCCGCCCCGATCCTCACCGAGGCCGTGCGAGAGGCGGTCGAGCATCATCTCCTGGTCCCGACCGCTCCCGAGGAGATTCCCGGATATCGATTCCGCCATGCGCTGCTGCAGGAGGTCGTCTACGACGAGCTCCTGCCCAATGAGCGCACGCAGCTTCACGCGGCGTTTGCGGTCTCCCTGGAACGGCGTGCGATGGGAGATCCTCACGATCGCGCCGGGGTCGCCGCCCAACTGGCGCACCACTGGCTCCTGGCCCACGACCTGGAGCGGGCGCTGCCCGCGACACTGGGCGCCGGACGAGCGGCAGCGGCGGCGTTTGCCTACCCCGAAGCGCAGGCGTTTCTCGAGCGCAGCCTGGAGCTGTGGGCCAAGGTGGCTCCCGAGCTGCTGCCGGCCGGCATTGACCGCACGGTGATCCTCGAGGAGGCCGCCGAGGCCGCGGCGCTGGCGGGCGATCCACGTCGGTCGATCGACCTCGTTCGATCCGCGCTTGCCCAGACGGACCCGGTTCGTGAGCCGATGCGCGCTGGCGTCCTCCAGCACCGCCTGGCCTGGTACCTGAACGAGTCCGGCGATTGGCAATCGGGTGTGATTGCCATGGAGCGTGCTGTTGCCCTGATTCCCATCGATCCGCCCACCCACGAGCGCGCGCGCGTGGTCGCGGACCTTGCGCATTCGCTCATGGTCCGCAGTCGATTCAGCGAATCAATGGCGCTCGCCGAGGCCGCCCTGGCGATCTCGAGGACGGTCGGTGCCACCCTGGCCGAGACACGTGCGCTCACCGCCCTCGGCCTGGACCTCGCCTGCCGGTCGGACCTCGAGCGTGGAATCCCATTGCTGCGCGATGGGTATGAGCTTGCCCTGAGGCACGGAGACCCGCAGGCCATCTTCCTTACCGCGGTTGCCCTGGGCTGGGCGCTCGACGAGGCTGCACGCCACGAGGAGGCACTCGAGGTGGCTCGATCGACGCGCGACCGCCTGCGCGAGATGGGTGCCGAAGCGCGCTTCGGAGGACAGCTCGGGTCGAAGATGGGGCGCGCGCTCTTCGAGATGGGTCGCTGGGATGAGGCGGAGCGAATACTCGACGCGACCATCGCCGGGGGTCCGACACGCTACGCGATGCGCTGGCTCCTCTCGAACCGAATTCAGTTGTACACCGCGCGCGGCCAACTCGGGCGCGCGCGTCGTGACCTCCTCACCTACGAAGCGCTCGGCGAGCGGTTGGTCGGGCCCGATCCGGACCTGATCCGCGCTCGCCGGGCGGAGCTCGCCGTCATATCCGGGGAGCCGACCGCAGCGCGTGGGATCATCGCGGAAACGCTCGCGCGGCTCGTCGAGCCGGATCTCGATACGGAGGCGCGGCGCCTGATCCTGACCGGGTTGCGTGCAGAGGCGGATGAGGCGGACGCCGCACGGGGGGCGGGGGCCACCGAGCGTGAGGCCGTTGCGATCGCGCGTGCCGGGCAGCTCGAGCACCAGATGCAGCGCCATGTCACGCGGGTGCGGGAGGTGGCGTCGCAGCCGGGGCCACCGATCACTGCCGATCTGCTGATGGCGAGCGCGCTCGCATCACGCGCACGCGGCGAGGCCGACGTTCCCGCCTGGGAGGCATCCGTCGTGGCCCTGCGTGTCCTCGGACGACCGTACGAGCTCGCACGGGCACTTGCGCACCTCGCGGCCATGGCCTGCGTGGCGCGCAGACGCGAGGACGGCGCCTCCGCACTTGCCGAGGCTCACGCCATCGCCGTCGAGCTTGGCGCGCGCCCGTTGCGCGAGGAGATCGAATCCCTCGCGCGTCGCGCTCGCATCGGCCTCGAGGGCGTGGACACCGCAGATGACGCCGCGGATCGCCTCGGCCTCACCGCGCGCGAGCGCGAGGTGCTCACGCTGCTCGCCCACGGGCGCAGCAACAGACAGATCGGCGATACGCTGTTCATGGCCGAGAGCACCGCTGGCGTGCATGTCAGCCACATTCTCGGGAAGCTCGGCGTGACGCGACGCACCGAGGCGGCGGCCCTGGCACACCGCCTGGGCCTCTTTCAGCTCAGCTGAACGCGCGATCCCCCCTCGCGACGCGTGCCGCGAGGCGGTCGATGAGCAGACGGATCTCGTCCTCGGTGTTGTAGAAGGCGGGTGAGCAGCGCACGATGCCGGGTCGGAAGTCGACGATGATCCCTTCTCCGGCCAGTGCGTCGACGACGGGCTTCGGATCCGCCACGGCGATGGGTACGATCCCGCCGCGCCATTCCGCATCCCGAACGGCCCGCACCACGAGTCCGGCCGCCTCGGCCAGCCCGATCACGAGCTGGCCAAGGTCCCGGGTGCGCTCTCCGAGTCGCTCGACGCCGATCTCCCGAACCAGCTCAGTACCTCCGCGTGCGATCGCCGCCGATGGGACCGACGGTGTGCCGAGCTCATACCGGCGGCCATCGGGCGCGAGCGCGAGCTCGTCGACCGCGAACGCGAACTGGCGTGCGCTGCTGAACCAACCCGTCGTTGTCGGGACGAGTGCCTCGCGGAGCGCCGGACGCACGCGCAGAAACGCCATTCCCGGCCCACCGAACAGCCATTTCAGGGTTCCCGACACGTAGATGTCGATCTCATCGCCGGAGAGGTCGGTGGGAACGATGCCGGTGGCCTGGTAGGCGTCGACCAGGAGCAGCGCCCCGCGTTCGTGACAGATGCGTGCGAGGGCGGCCGCGTCGTTGCGCGCGCCGGTGGTGAAGAAGACGTGGCCGATGGCAGCCAACGCCGTCCGCTCGTCGACCGCCGCGGCGATGGCACCGAGGTCGACAGTCACCCCGTCGGTCGAGGGCACCACCACCAGCTCGACGCCCAGCGGTGCGCGCGCCAGCCATTGATGCCCGATCGTTGGAAAGTCGAGGGCCGTGGTCACCACCCGCGTGCGCGGGCCGCTCCCGGCCGGGACCCCCGCCGCCGACAGGCGATCGAGACTGGGCTGATCACCCCGATGGATCGGATCGAGGGCTGAGGCGATGACCGCCAGCGCGCTGCTCACGTTCGGGGCGAGCGAGATCTCGTCGCCGGGGACACCGAGAATCGAGCCGAAGTCGTCGCGCAGGCCGTCGAGCTCGCCGAGCCAACGGCGGTACCAGGCGCGCGCGCCGAGCTCGTCCCAGTCGGCCAGGAATGATTCGAGTCGTTTCCGTGAGCGCTCCGAGCGCGCTCCGAGCGAGCAGGTGTTCAGGTAGACCGCTCTGTCGAGGAGCGGAAACTCGGCGCGGTAGGCGAGCAGCTCTGGGTGGCGGGCGTCGGGCGCTGGCATCGGGCGGCAAGGATAGCCCGGCCGCTATCCTCGAACGGCATGGATGGTTCGCTGCTGCGGCGCGTCGGCGCGACGGTGCCCGCGCTCCTCATCGGTTCGACGCTGGTTGTCGGCCTGTGGCTCATGCCCGATCTCACGCCGTCCGACGCGATTCCGGTGGTCGGTCAGCGCAGCGACCACGGCCGGATCGTCGCGTCGCTCGGCGCCGACCCGACGGGGCTGCCGCGCTTCGAGGTCGAGGTGGACGATGGCGCCCGGATCGAGGCTGTGGTGCAGGACGGCTCCGCGGCCATCCCGGGGTCATCGAACCGCGAGCCGTACGAGGTGGGCGACGAGGTCGTCGTCACCAGCTTCAGCGGGCCGGCCGCGGGGATCTCCGCGGTGATCAGCGAGCCGTGGCGCATCCCGCTGCTCGGCACGGTGGCCGCCGTGTTTGCGGTCGCGGTGCTCGTCGTCGGGGGGCTGCGGGGCATACGGTCCCTCGTGGCATTGGCACTGACGCTCACGGTCATCGTCAGGGTCGTGGTGCCACTCCTGCTGCGCGGATTCGATCCGATCCTGCTGGCGGTCGTCGTGGCCGCGGCCGTGACATTGGCAACCCTGCTGCTGACCGAGGGCTTCAGTCGCGTGACGCTGGCCGCGGTGCTGGGGACGTTCGCCGCGTTGGCCATGACGGCGGGCCTCGCGGCCGCCTTCACGGCCGGAGCCGCCTTCACGGCGCTTCAGGGCAACGAGGAGATCGCGTTCCTCATCCCCCTCGTCGGGGATCGGATCGACCTGAACGGGATCCTGCTGGCGGCGACGGTCTTCGGCGCGCTCGGCGTCCTGGACGACGTGACGGTGACGCAGGCGGCAACCGTCGACCAGCTGCATCGGGCCGAGCCGGCCGCCGGTCGAGCCGGGGTGATCGCCCGGGCGATGCGGGTCGGTCGGTCGCATATCGCGGCGACCGTCAATACGCTGGTCCTCGCCTATCTCGGTGCCGGTCTGCCGCTCCTCCTGCTGTTCGCGTTGAGCGGGCAATCGCCGCTCCTGGTGCTCAACGGCGAGATCGTGGCGGTCGAGGTCATCCGCGCGCTCGTCGGGAGCATTGGCATCGTGGCGGCGGTACCGCTGACCACGCTGGTCGCCGCACTGCTGATGGTGCCGGCTCGAACGCCGGCCGACGCCGCCTGAGGCACGGCGCTACACTCGCCGCGCCCGTTGAGCCAGCCGGAGAGCCGATGCCACATCCCACCCCTTCCGTCCTGTTCACCTCCGAATCGGTGACGGAGGGACACCCCGACAAGCTGTGCGACGCCGTCGCCGATGCGATCCTGGACGATGTGCTGCGACACGATTCCAACGCGCGCGCCGCGGTCGAGGTCGCCACGACGACCGGCCTGGTCATGGTCCTGGGGGAGCTGACGACGACTCACTACGTGGACGTGCAGGAGGTCGTGCGGCGGACCGTGCGCGAGATCGGCTACAACGACAGCCGACTCGGCTTCGACTGGGAGACGTGCGGGACGATGACCGCCCTCAAGGAGCAGTCACCCGACATCGCCCTCGGTGTCGATCATGCTCTCGAGGCGCGCGAGGGGCTCGAGTCCGATGAGCTGGGCGCCGGCGACCAGGGAATGATGTTCGGCTACGCATCGGACGAATCGGACGAGCTGATGCCGATGCCGATCATGCTCGCTCACCGCGTCGCGCGCCGCCTGGCCGAGGTGCGCAAGGACGGCACGCTCCCATTTCTGCGCCCCGACGGCAAGAGCCAGGTCACCGTCGAGTACGACGCCGAGGGCCATCCCCGGCGAGTCCACACCGTGCTGGTCAGCACCCAGCACGACCCGGAGGTCGACATGTCCGAACTCACGGCCGCAGTCCGCGAGCACGTGGTCGAGGCCGCGATCCCCGCGGAGCTGCTCGATGAGGGTACGCGCCACCTCGTCAACCCGACCGGGCGCTTCGTGATCGGCGGACCGATGGGGGACTCGGGCCTCTCCGGGCGCAAGATCATCGTCGATACGTACGGTGGCATGGCGCGCCACGGCGGCGGAAGTTTCAGCGGCAAGGACCCGACCAAGGTCGACCGATCCGGCGCCTACATGGCTCGCTATGTCGCCAAGAACGTGGTCGCTGCCGGTCTCGCGCGCCGGTGTGAGATTCAGCTCGCCTACGCGATCGGCGTCGCCCATCCGCTGGCCATCAATATCGAGACCTACGGGACAGGGACCCGCTCGGCGGCGGGACTGGCCCAGGCGGTCGAGCGCTCGTTCGACCTGCGTCCGGGCGCCATCATCCGCGACCTCGACCTGCGGAGACCGATCTATCGGCAGACGGCGGCCTACGGCCACTTCGGTCGCGATGATCTCGACCTGCCCTGGGAGCGCGTCGATCGGGTCGATGAGCTCCTTGCCGCCGCGCGCGGCTGAGAGGCAGCGAATGGGCAGCGGCCAAACGCACGCGCACCCGCGCCCATCATGGGGCGAGCCGCGGCCCGGCTTGCTGCACCGGGTCCTCGCGCGCGCCAGCGCCGCACTCTCGACCGGCACGCCGAATCCTCGCCGTGGCCTGCGTGAGCTGCCCCTGGCACTCCGCCGCACCGCGCTCGCCACGCCGTATCTCGAGGCCGAGCGAACCAACGACCATCGACGAGCCGGCGCCGCGGCGGTGGCGGCCATGGATCACGCGCTGTCCGAAGCCGATTGGTGGCCGGCGGATGCGTGGGGCCACCGGGCGCTGTGGCATTTCGAACAGGCGGGGATGACGCTCCAGGCGACGCGGCAGGCCCGCCGCATCGGCGATCTGCGGGTTGCGGCGGGCGACCCGGACAGCGCGCGCCGGTACTATGCGGAGGCGATCGATGAGGCGCGCGATGTCGGCGCGGAACACGAGCAGGGACTCGCCGCACTGGGTCTTGGACGCGCGTTGCTGCACCTCGGTGACGTGACGGGCGCTCGTCGCCTGGCCGGGGCATCCGAGACACTGCTCGCGCGGGCTGGGGCGCCGATCGGAGAGGTCGAGGAGGCGCGACGACTCCGCGGTTCGGAGGTGGTCGTGGGTGACACGAGCGAGGAGGGCGAATGACCGCGCGACGTCCGATGCGAGTCGGGATCATCGGGGCCGGCGTGATGGCCGAGGCGATGATCGCCGGCCTGCTCGCCAACCGGGCCGTGACGCCCGAGCTGCTCGCGGCCTCGCACCCGCGCAGCGATCGGCGCAACGTGCTCGCCGAGCGGCATGGCATCCGGCCGGTGGCGGCGAACCGCGATGCGCTCGGCGACGCGGAGATCGTGGTCCTCGCCGTGAAGCCACAGATGTTGACCCGTGTCATGCGCGAGCTACGCGGCCGAATCGGCTCGGAGCAGGTCGTGCTCTCGATCGTGGCGGGCGCCACGTTGCGCACCATGGTCGATGGCCTCCAGCACGCGGCGGTCGTACGCGCCATGCCCAACACGCCATCCCAGATCCGTCGCGGGATGACGGTCTGGAGCGCCTCCGACGCGTGCACCGCCCGGCAACGCGACCTGGCGCGGGCGGCGCTCCGCTCGCTCGGCGATGAGCGCGAGGTCGCCGATGAGTCATTCGTCGCCATGGCGACCGCCCTCTCCGGCACCGGGCCGACGTACCTGTTCGCGGTGATGGAGGCGCTCATCGACGCCGGCGTCCATCTGGGCTTTCCTCGCGAGCTGGCGCACGACCTGGTGGTTGCCACCCTCGTGGGCTCCGCTGAGTACGCTCTGCAGTCCGAGCTGCACCCGGCGCAGCTGCGCAACGCGGTCACCTCCCCGGGCGGCACGAGTGCCGCCGCCATCTACGAGCTCGAAAAGGGACGCATCCGGACGGTCTTCTCGGACGCCGTGTGGGCTGCCTATCGGCGCACGCTGGAGCTTGGCGAGCGCCTGGAGGCCGAGGTAGACCGCGAGTAGCTGGCCTCGCCTCCGATTCCCAGCAGATTCTCACCGCTGGAGAGCTATCCATGATTCCAGGCCCGATTTCCACTCGGATTCTCTTCGCATGGAAGATCGGCAGGATTCTCGCGCATCCACGCTCGCGGGTGAGCGCCACGGACGGACGATCCGGCATAGCTTTCCCCTCGTGAGAATCTGATAGGAAGGCTGGCCGATCCACGCGCCGCGGTCCATGCCTCTGGTAGCCTCGCGATACCGTGTTCGCGATCATCATGGCCGGCGGTGCCGGCACTCGACTCTGGCCACTCTCGCGTCGGGAGACTCCGAAGCAGCTCCTGCCGCTCACCGGCGACACGAGCCTGCTCCAGCAGACGGTCGCCCGTCTCGGCGCCATCCTCAAGCCGCACGACATCTATGTGATCACCAGCCAGGCGCACGTGCGGCCGACCCAGCGTCAGCTTCCCCAGCTCCCCGAGGCCAATGTGCTGGGCGAGCCCCTCGCGCGATCCACTGCGGTGGCGGCCGGACTCGCCATGGTCCTCGCCCGTCGCGAGAGCGACGAGGTGGCCATCGTCCTCCCGGCGGATCATTTCGTCGCCGATGAAGGCGCATTCGCCGATGGGTTGCGCGAGGCCGCCCGGGTCGCCGAGCGAGGGTACCTGGTCACGCTCGGCGTGGTGCCGACCAACGCTGCTACCGGTTACGGCTACATCAAGGCCGGCACGCGCCTCCATCCGGACGTGGCGACGGCGCTCGTCGAGCGGTTCGTAGAGAAGCCCGACGCCACGCGCGCCGCCGCGTTCGTCGAGGAGGGTGATCATTATTGGAATGCCGGCATCTTCGTCTGGCGCGTGTATGCCTTCCGCCAGGCCCTCGAGCGATTCCAACCCGAGCTCGCCGCTGCGCTCGACCGGGTCGAGGCGCTGCACCGCACACCTGGCTGGATGACGGAGGTGCGAACCATCCTCGA
>JACDBZ010000058.1 GCA_013694645.1 Chloroflexota bacterium | reverse complement strand
AGACCGATACGCTCGCGCGGCTCGCGGACGAGGCGCCGACTGCGCTGGCCGGTCAGGACGTCGTGGAACGCATGGCGCTCGACACGAACGATGGCTTCAAGTTCTACCGGACCGATGGATCGTGGCTTCTCATTCGTTTCAGCGGGACCGAGGCGCTGCTGCGCGTGTACGTCGAGGCGCGCTCGCCGGAGGATGTGGAGTCGCTGCTCGCCGAGGGCAGGCGCTTGGCGGGCGCCGCCCGCTGATGGACGCTCGCGATTACTTCGGCTACAAGAATCCCGACGAGGAGCCCGGGCGGCCCGATCCCGCGGATGACGGGGACGGCACCGGCCCGCCCACGTTCGAGGAGGCCGTCACCCTCGATGACGCCGCGAGCCTGAGGCGGATCGATCCGGACGACATGCTCGGACGCGTGGGCGAGCTGCCGCGGCAGTTGGCCCAGGCGCGCCGCGTGGCTGCCACGGTGACGCTGGGCGAACGTCATACGGATGTCGAAGCCATCGTCGTGCTGGCCATGGGCGGCTCGGCCATTGGCGCGGAGCTGGTCGCAGCTGCAGCCGGGGACCGCCTTCGGGTGCCGCTGATCGTCCATCGCGACTACGGGCTGCCCGCCGGCATCGGTGACCGGACTCTGGTCGTTGCGGCCAGTCACTCCGGCGAGACCGCGGAGACCCTGTCGGGCTTCGCAGCCGCTCGCGAACGCAACCTGCCGCTGGCGGTCATCACGACCGGCGGACGCCTCGCGGCCGGGGCCGCGGAGGATGACCTGCCGCTGCTTCGCTACAAGCTTGGCGGACAGCCGCGCGCCGCCATCGGTTTCGGCGTCGGCCTGGTGCACGAGCTTCTCTCGCGGTCCGGCCTCATCGTCGATGCCGACCCGATAGGCCCGGTGGTCGCCGCGCTCGAGGAGCTGCTCGAGCGCACGGCGCCGTCGGTGGAGACCGCCGCCAACCCGGCCAAGCAGCTGGCCTGGTCGGTGTTCGGCCGCATCCCGGTCATCTATGGCCATGGAACCATGGCGGCCGTGGCGCATCGGTGGAAGACCCAGCTGAACGAGAACGCCAAAGCCTGGTCCTCGTGGGAGCCGATGCCGGAGGCCAATCACAACGCCATCGAGGGCAGCCTCAATCCCCGCGAGCTGGGTGATGCGCTTTACGTCATCCAGCTGCGCGACCGTGCCGAGCCGTCGGAGATCACGCAGCGCTATCTTGTGGTCGAGGAGCTTCTCGGCGAGCGAGCGACGAACCGCAGTGAGGTATGGGGGGAAGGGCCATCGACCCTGGCGAGGGTGCTCACCAGCGTGGCATATGGAGACCTTGTGAGTGTGTATCTCGCGATTCTGTACCAGACCGATCCCACGCCGGTTACACTGCTCGCGATGCTCAAGGAGCGGCTCGCGAGGGCCACTGAATCGGACCCCACGAGCGCCCCGTAGTAGGGCGCCGGGGAACCGGCGCCATGGAGGTAACCGCGACGTGCATTCGAGCATGATCGGCAAGGTCGAGAAGGCCATGCGCTACGCCCACGAGCCCGACCGCGTGAAGCTGTCGGCCGTTCGTGCCACATTCGCTGGCGACAACGGTACCCACTCCGTCATTCTCGATGCCGATGCGTGGCACTGTGACTGCCACCTCTTCGAATCCGCCGGCGGCTGCAGCCACACCCTCGCGGTCCAGAAGATGCTCGATCCGATGCTCACCGAAGCGGCGCGCGAGACGCCGCTCTACGGCCACCCCGCGATCCTCGAGGAGGAGGCCGTTCCGGCCTAGGTCCAGCTTCGCTGTCGAGGCCCGCCGGCGCGTCACCGCCGGCGGGCGTCGCCTGGCGCGGTGCGCATCGCCTCCCCGATGATCGTTCTCGTCAGCCGCGCCACAGCGGCGATCGGATGGCTCGCCTACATCATCGGACGCCTGATGCGTGGCATCGTCTGGTTCGCGCCGCGAGGGATCCCGTGGGCGCTGGTCATCGCCGGTCTGCTGGCATTGGGCGCCTGGCGCTCGTTCGACGCCGCACAGGTTGCCACGGCAATGCAGCCGCGCCCGGCGCCCGTCGGCCTCGTCGAGGTCGTCGACAGCCGCGCCACCGGCTGGGTCGGTACATCGTCCATCGTCCGCGGGCCGTTTCTCGACTCGAGCTCGTATGGCGCACCGGTGCAGCGCTGGTACTACCTGCTTCTCGACCCGCGCGACGATACGGTGGCGATGGTCGCGCGCTCCGCGGAGCGGCTCGAGGAGCGTCGAACGCGGACGATCGTGGCGCGCGTCGAGTTCGATCGCCCGGCGGTGGCGGCGGCCCGCACCGCTCTCGACGCGGGCACGCTCAACATCGATCCCGAACGCTATCTGGTGGAGGTCGTGGACAGGCGACCGGCGCGGTTGACCGGTGACGGGATCGCGACGCCGAACGGATATGGGCTGAATGAGGGTGAAGTCACCCTGCGGGGCGCGTTCGACGCCGGCCATCCGGCGGCCGACGGAGAGGGCTGGGAGTATCTCGTCACCCAGGGCGGGAGAGCCGTCATCGTGCGGTCGCAGTACGCGCCCGACTCGCTGCCCGTCGATGTCTGGGGAGTTGCCGCCACCGATACGCTGCGCACGGAGCAGGCGATTGCGGTGGCCGAGCTGCAGGCGGAGCTCGACGGCCGGCGCCTGCCCGAACGCCGGCTCCTCGCCGAGGGCGTGACACCGCCGCTGCCGGACGTTTCATTTCTGCCAGCGATGGTCATGGGGGCGCTGGCGACCGCCCTCGTCATCGGCTGGCTGGTCGGGTATCCGGTCTTCAGCCGTCAGCGCCTGGCCGATCGGATCTCATCGTGGGTGCTGCGGACCGGCGACGAGATTCCGGCGCAGCTCTACGGGAGGACTGGTAGTGGCGCGGCGCGGATCATCGTCGACGGCGCTCCGGCACGCTTCGCCCGACTGACCCCCGAAGAGCTCGAGCGGCGGTCATGGCAATTCGCGCTGCGCGACGCTGCCGCGCTCGCGCCGATGCCTGCCGACACGGCTTCGAAATCGGGTGTGCTCACCATCGCGTCGGGCGAGGGACCGATTCTCGTACGGCTCGACCCCGGACCGCCGGACCTGCGGATCGCGGCCGGCACGCTGGTCCACGTCGGGCACGCCAGGGCTGCGCTGCGCCTGCGGGCCAGCGGGATCGACCTCGTGGCCGCGTTCTCTTCGATCATCGACCGGGACCGGGCCATGGTGGCGCTCGTTCCGAGGCTGTTGAGAGCGGCGCTCGAGGGTCATCCGCCGCGCAGCGCCGATCCGCGGCTCGCACCGCTGACGGGCGATGCCCTGTCGGAGCCGATTCCGGTGCCGGTGCGAACCGCGGCATCGATCTTCGGTGCGGTGGGTGTCGTGTTCATCATCGGCGCCGCCATGGGTATTCCCGAGGTCATCGCCGGACGCGCGGATGCCGTCGCCAGCATCGCCCAGCTGGCCGTCGCGTGCGGCCTTGGTGCAGTGGCGCGCGGCGTCTGGCTGCGTCGAGACTGGGCACGCGGCGTCGGCTTCACGGTCGGTTGGGTGGGTGCTGCAATTTCTGCATTCTTGATCGTGGCGGCGCCGCAGTGCGGGCTCTGGCTGGCCCCCAACCTGGCTGCGTGCCAGGCCATCGGCCCGCTCGGCAGCGCGGCGGCGCTCGGCGCCGCCATCGGCCTCGCCTATGCCGCCCTCGCGGTCCGACGTCACGGATCAGCCTTCGTCCGCTGAGCGTCGTCCTCTGCTACGATCGGCCGACCAACCGAAGAGACGCCGACGGGTGCCGTGGCCGCAAGGACCACGGGTCAATGGAGAAGCCGGTGAGAAGCCGGCGCAGTCCCGCTACTGTGTCCGCGCCGTCGTCCCGCCCACGTGGGCGAGATGCATGAGCACGGGAGTCAGGTCGCCAGCCCGATCGCGATGTCGCTCGCCCTCGCGTGAAAGGGAAGCCATCAGCCATGACTCACCGCCTCAGCGCCCCCATCGTCATCCTGCTCGTCGTGCTTGCCGCCTGCGCGCCGACCCCGCCATCCAGCTCCGATGCTCCTCCGAGCGCTCAGCCTCCGGCCAGCTCCGTTGCCTCGGCAAGCTTGCCCCCCGTCGCGTTTCCGATGACCCTGACCGATGACGCCGGCCGGGAGGTCACCCTCGAGGTCGAGCCACAACGAATCGTGTCGCTCGCGCCGTCGAACACGGAGATCGTGTGCGCCATCGACGCCTGCGAGCGCCTTGTCGGCGTGACCGACTTCGACGACTACCCGGCCGAGGTGGTCGAGATCGACAAGGTCGTGACGATGGCCCAGGTCGATGTCGAGGCGGTCGTCGCCACAGAGCCGGATCTGGTCCTGGCGGCGGGTAACGAGCTGACGCCGAGCGCGGTCATCGATCAGATCGCGGATCTCGGCGTGCCAGTGCTGGTTCTCTATCCCGAGTCGCTCGACGAGGTCAGCGCGGACATCCAGCTGGTCGGGATGGCTGTCGGCCGCGACGACGAGGCCGCGGCGCTGATCGAGGACATGGCGACCCGCGTCGACGCTGTCGAGGAGGCCGTGGCTGACCTCGAGCGGCCGCGGACCTTCTACGAGGTCAGCGTGTTCGAGGGCACCATCTACACGGCCGGCGAGTCTTCGTTCCTGGCCAGCCTGATCGAGACCGCGGGCGGCGAGCCGATCACCGGCGACGCGCTCTCGACCTCGATCGAGCTCGAGGAGCTCGTCGCCGCAGATCCGGAGCTGATCCTGCTCGGCGACGCGACCTACGACTCGACGATCACGCCGGAGAGCGTTGCGCAGCGCCAGGGCTGGGAGGCGATGACCGCGGTCGGCGACGGGCGCGTGGTGGTCGTCACCGATGACGTCGTGATCACGCGGCCGGGTCCGCGCATCATCGATGGCCTGGAGGCGCTTGCCCGAGCCATCCATCCCGACGCCTTCGAGTAGCGCCGTGCGCGCCGGGGTTGCTCCACGACCGATCGTCCGCGGGCCGGCGCTCACCCGCGCCGCGCTGGTGCTGGGGGGTGGCGGCGCGCTGTTGTTCGTCGCCCTCATCACCGGGATCGGCCTCGGCAGCGTGGCGATCGCGCCCGACGACGTGCTGCGCGTCCTCGGTCATCGGCTGCTCGGCATTGGCGCGAACTCGGGCGTGAGTGACAGCATCGAGACGATCGTGGTTGACCTGCGGCTGCCGCGTGTCCTGGGCGCGATGGTCGTCGGGGCGGGCCTTGCCTGCGCCGGGACCGTTTTCCAGGCCGTCCTGCGCAACCCCCTGGCCGATCCGTACATCATCGGCACTGCCGCCGGCGCCTCGCTCGGCGCGACCATCGGGATCGTGCTGCCCCTGCTCATTCCCGGGCTGGCGATCGGTGCCGGGAGCGCCTGGCTGGGCCTGGGCATCGTCCAGGTCCTGGCCTTCGCGGGGGGCCTCGCGACCGTGCTCCTGGTCATCGGAATCGCGCGCAGTGGCGGCAGGATGCCATCGGTGACGCTGCTCCTCACCGGCTACGCCGTGTCGTCGCTCCTGGCGGCCGGTGTTGCGCTGCTCATGTTCGTTTCCGGTCGCGCGCTGGCGGCCATATTCTCCTGGTTGATGGGCTCGCTGGCGGCGGTCGGCTGGATCGACCTGGCCATCGCCGCCCCGGTGGTGCTCGGCGTGTTCGTCCTTGTCCTCGCTCGGTGGCGAACCCTCAACCTGCTCCTGCTCGGGGACGCTGCGGCGGCTCACCTCGGTCTCGATGTCGGTCGAGAGAAGCTGTGGCTGACGATGCTCGCCACGGTCGTCACCTCGGCTGCCGTCGCCATCTCGGGCACGATCGGGTTCGTGGGTTTGGTGGTGCCGCACCTGCTCCGGCTGGCGGTCGGGCCCGACCATCGACTGCTGCTGCCGGCAAGCGCGCTGCTCGGCGCGTCCCTGCTCGTCACGGCCGACCTGGGCGCGCGCCTCGCCGGCGGGATTCCGGTCGGCGTCGTGACCGCGTTCGTCGGGGCGCCATTCTTCCTGTGGCTGCTGCGGCGCTCGCGTCGCGTGTCAACGTCAGTGTCTCCGTGACCACCGTCGTCGAGATCAGCGGGCTCCACGTCTCGTACGGGACCGATGCGCCGTCGCGACGCGCCGTCCTGCGCGGGCTCGACCTGGTGGTCGGGCAGGGCGAGCTGGTGGCCCTCCTCGGTCCCAACGGGAGCGGCAAGACGACGCTGCTGCGCGCCATCGCCGGCACCGTGCCGCGCGACGCCGGCCGCGTGGCACTGTTTGGCATGGATCTCGATGCGTGGAGCCGCGTCGCGCTGGCTCGACGCGTGGCGGTCCTTCCGCAGTCGCTCGTTCTTCCCGACGGGTTCCGCGTTGCGGAGATCGTCGAGATGGGACGCGCGCCGCATGCCACCCGCTGGTTCGGCTCGTCGGCCGAGGACGCCGACGCCGTCGAGCGCGCGCTCGCCGACGCCGATGCGCTCGACCTTGCCGAGCGGCACGCCGACGAGCTTTCGGGCGGTGAGCGCCAGCGCGTACTGGTGGCGATGGCGCTCGCCCAGCAGCCGGAGCTGCTCCTGCTCGACGAGCCGACGCTCCACCTCGATATCGCGCACCAGGCTTCGCTGCTTGCCACCGTGGCCCGGCTGCG
>JACDBZ010000054.1 GCA_013694645.1 Chloroflexota bacterium | reverse complement strand
CGCTGCGCACGCGTTCGCCGTCGGCCGTCCGGACCTCGGTCGGCCCGACCCATGTCTCCCAGCCGAGGCGCTCGTAGAACGTGTTGCTGCCGGTCGCCAGTGCGCCCAACTCGTACTCGTCGCCGATGATCCGGCCGACATCGCGCATCACGCTGGCGCCATGTCCCGCGCCCTGCAACTCCGGCAGGGTCGCGACGTGCTCGACGTAGCCGGCATCGAGCGCGACGTCCATCTCGTGGCCAAGAAAGATTCGACGATCGACGATCATGGCATGAGCCACGATTCGCCCATCGGCCTCGGCCATCACGTGCAGGCCGGGTCCGACCCGTTCCCAGGTGTCAGCGAACGGCTCACCGAACGCGGCCTCGCAGAGGCGGGTCAGCTCATCCAGCCGATCGACCCCGAGCTCTTCGGTCTGCGCCGCCAGGAGTCGGACAGCGACGTTCATGACGTGACTTGAAGCCAGCCACGCCTGAAGGCAAATGCGAAGAGCGGACCGATACCGGCCACCAGGCGGCCGGACCAGCCGGCGTGCTGCCGGTACAGCGTTCGCGCCTTGGCGCTGATCCGAGCCGCGTCGTCACCGTGCAGCTCATTGGCGAGCGACCGGAACTCCTCGAAGGCGGCAGAGTCGTCACTCGCGAGCCAGCGGGCGTCGGCCAGCGCTTCGCGCGCTTCGGGCAGGCCACCCAGCAGGCGAGTCGCGGCACCCGCGGCCTGGAAGGCACCGGGAGCGTCCCCCGTGCGTGCCAGCGCCTGGCTGAGGGCGAGCTGCGCTCGACCGTTGCGCGGCTCGAGCCGCACCGCTCGGCGTGCCGCTTCGAGACCCATCGATGGCTGTGACGCGCCGAGCCGCTCCTGCGCTTCGGCCAGGGTCCAGGTTGTCTGCCCCGGATCATTGCGGGCCAGTCGGCCGAATTCGGCGGCCGCGTCCCGGTGGGCCCCCTGTCTCGAGAGCACCTGCGCCAGGAGCTCGCGGTAACGAATCTCGTCCGGGTCCAGGCGGACGGCATCCTGCGCGTGCTGCTCGGCTTCCTCGAGGCGACCGAGGGCGAGAAGGGCGCGGGCTCGGTACTCGTGGGCCGCGTCGTCACCCGGTCGCGCGGCGAGGTCGGCCTCGGTGAGGCGCAGGACGAGCTCGTGATCGCCGCGCTCGTGAGCGTCGCGGATGTCGTCGATGGTGCTCATGTGATCGGCTCCATGGGGTGAGAGTGCGAGTTCATGATGAGCCGGATGCCCCAGTCGCCCGCGGCATTTCGCCGCAGGAAGTACACCAGTCTCCCCCGGACGAGCGTGCGTGAGCCGTCCGCCCGGTTCCGCCGCCGCTCCGTGTACGTTCTGAAGGCATACGCATGGTCTCCGAGAGCGAGGACCCCGGCCTCAGCCGCCGACGCGCTCATGCCCGTGCAGCGCCCTCCCACGCGCTGCGGCCCGCCACCAGGTCGGCGATCCGCTGGGGCACGAGGTCGAGCGACACGCGCTCCTGCGTCATCGAGTCTCGTTCGCGGATCGTGGCCGCGCCGTCGTCGAGTGACTCCGGGTCGACCGTGACGCAGAACGGCGTGCCGATCTCGTCCTGGCGTCGGTACAGCTTGCCGATCGAGGCGGTGTCGTCATACATCGCCGGCACGAGCTGCTTGAGATCGGTCGTGAGCCGGCGCGCCCGCTCGACGAGCTCCGGACGGTTGCGCAGGAGCGGCAGGACGGCAGCCTTGATCGGCGCAAGCTCCGGCCTGATGCGCAGGACGACTCGTTTCTCCTTCGCGAGCTGCTCCTCCTCGAAGGCATCCACGAGGACTGTCAGCACGGCACGGTCGACGCCCATCGCCGGCTCGATCACGTACGGCACGACGTGCTCGCCCGTGACCTCGTCGAAGACCTCGAGCCTCTTCCCGCTCCCCACGGTGTGGGCGCGCAGGTCGAAATCGGTACGGTCGGCGACTCCCTCAAGCTCGGACCATCCGATCGGGAACTGGTATTCGATGTCGGTGGTCTGCTTCGAATAGTGGCTCAGCTCATCGGCTTCGTG
>JACDBZ010000047.1 GCA_013694645.1 Chloroflexota bacterium | reverse complement strand
GATGCGGCACCGCATCGCCGAAGCGCACATGCGCAATGGTGTGACGATCGTCGATCCGACGAGCACCAGGATCGACGCGGCCGTTGAGATCGGTCAGGATGCACGCATCGAACCCTGGACGATCCTGGAAGGCGCCACCGCCATCGCGCAGGACGCGCTGATCGGGCCGAACGCGCATGTCCGCGATAGCCGGATCGGTCCGCGCACGCGCGTCTGGGCCAGCGTGATCGAGCAGTCGACGGTCGCCGAGGATGTCGAGATCGGTCCGTTCGCGCACCTTCGCCCGGGATCGGAGATTGGGCCGCGCTGCCGCATCGGTAACTTCGCCGAGGTCAAGAAGAGCCATCTTGGGGCCGGAACCCAGCAGCATCACTTCAGCTACCTGGGTGACGCGTCGATCGGCGAGAATGTGAATATCGGGGCCGGGTCGGTGACCGCCAACTTCGATGGCACCGCCAAGCACCGAACCGTGATCGGCGATAGGGCCAGCATCGGCGTTGATACGATGATGGTCGCTCCGTTGACGATCGGCGAGGGGGCCAACACGGGCGCCGGGTCGGTCGTCACCCGCGACGTCGCGGCGGGCAAGACGGTGGTCGGCGTGCCGGCACGTCCGATCGAGCTGAAACGTCGCTCGAAACCGCCCGCGGGCGGATCGGAACTCGTAGGGAGGCGGAAATAACACCGCCCGATGGACGGTAGCAGTACCCCCGGCAACCCGGTCTTTGATCTTGCGGTTGTCGTCATTCTCATCCTCGTCGGCGGCTTCTTTGCCGCCAGCGAAATGGCCCTCATCACGGTAAAGCGCCACCGTCTCGGCCAGTTGGCCGACGACGGTAACAGCGCGGCGCGAACGGCGCAGCGCCTGGTCCAGGATCCGAGCCGCTTCCTGGCCACCATCCAGATCGCGATCACCTTCCTCGGCTTCCTGTCCGGCGCGGTCGGGGCCGTCGCCTTCTCGTCCGGCCTCGCCGATCTGATCCAGCGGCTCCCATGGACGTGGCTCCAGGAAGCCGCCGATACGATCGCCTTCGTCGTCATGACCCTCGTCATCGCGACCGCCTCGATCATCGTCGGGGAGCTTGTCCCGAAGACGCTGGCCCTCAACTTCCCGGAACGCCTGGCTCTTGCCGTCGCTCGGCCCGTCGGCTTCATCCAGCGGCTCCTGTCGCCGATCGTGTGGGCCGTCTCGCGCAGCAGCGCGCTGCTGGTCCGTCTGCTGGGCGGAACCGAGAAGCCGCAGGGCGGCTACCTCTCGGTCGAGGAGCTCAAGCTGCTCGTCGAGACCGGCTCGGAGCAGGGCCAGATCGAGGAGGACGAGAAGGAGATGATCCACGGGGTCATCGAGCTCGGGGACAAGCGCGTCCACGAGGTCATGGTCCCGCGCATCGGCATCCGAGCCGTCAATGTCGATGATCCGCTCGACGAGGTGCTCGAGATGATCATCGCCGCCGGCCACTCCCGGCTGCCCGTCTTCTCCGACAGCCTCGACAACATCGTGGGCATCCTGTACGCCAAGGACCTGCTGCCCTATCTCAAGGGCAATGCACGCGCGAATGGCCAGATCGACATCCGCACCCTGGTTCGCTCGCCGGTCTACGTTCCGGAGTCGAAGGCCGTTGACGAGCTGCTCCACGACATGCAGACCGCCAAGCGGCACATCGCCATCGTGGTCGACGAGTACGGCGGCACGGCCGGCCTCGTCACCATGGAGGACGTGGTCGAGGAGATCGTCGGCGAGATCCAGGACGAGTACGACACCGAGGAGGCCATGGTCGAGGCGATCGAGTCCGATGACGACCTCGCCTTCCGGCTCGACGGGCGGGTCAGCATGGATGACCTGCGCGACCTTTTCGACCTCTCCGATGACGACGAGTCCGACGAGGAGGCATACGACACGGTCGGCGGCTTCATCGTCCACCGCGAGGGACGAATTCCGCTGCCGGGAGCCGAGACCCCGTTCCGTGATGGCGTCCTGCTCCGCGTCGAAGCCGCCGAACCGAGGCGAGTGGCCCGCGTCGTCGCCTCGCGTCCCCGTCGCGCCGACGAGCGGAACGAGGTCGATGAGAGGAGCCGCACCGAGGCCAGTTGAGTGTTCGGCATTCCTCGGAGGGTCGAGGGAATCGCAAACGGGGATCGGGTGATGTGCGATTCCCGCGATGGGGTGAGGCCTTCACCACACGGGCCGGCCCCGTAACCCGGCTCGTGCACTCCGGCCCTCGGTGCGGCGAGGGGATCGCGCGTGGAACCATCGTCGTGTCGTATCTCCTCGAGGGATCGAGTCGTGGCGGCCGTGCGGAGTGCCGAACCGGGGCTACGCGGCGATCACCGAACGGACGAGATCGGCGAGGTCGCGCTTGCCGTCGGGCCGACAGGGAAGCAGCTCCAGGTGCTCGAGCGAGCGGTCCCGGTATCGACGCGCCTCCGAGAGCGCATGCTCGCGCGCTCCGCATCGGTCAAGGATGGTGAGCACCTCGGAGACCTCGTCGTCGGTCATCGGGGTGGCGGCGGTCGGCTGCGGCCCGCGCCCATCGGTCGCGCGGATGCCGTCGAGATAGATGGCGTTGAGGCGGTCGCGATCAGCCTCCGGGGCGTTCTCCAGCGCCCACACCAGCGGCAGCGTCTTCTTGCGCTTGCGGACGTCGCCCGCCTCCGGCTTGCC
>JACDBZ010000124.1 GCA_013694645.1 Chloroflexota bacterium | reverse complement strand
TCGCGTGCCGCTGCCCTGATGGCGGCAAGCAGCTCTCGACGCATCGTGGCGTTCAGGGCGTTGAGCGCGTCAGGCCGATTGAGCGTGAGCGTGAGGACGCTGTTGTCCTGCGCGGACAGGAGCGTCTCGTACTGCTGATCAGGCATCCTGAGCCGATTGTACCGGCGTGAGACGCGAAAACGCCCGGTGCCTGCTCGGCACCGGGCGCGTCGGGCTTGGGCGTTCAGCGTTGGTCAGGCGGCGCGGTTGCCGCTCCGCTTGGTGATCGTGTTCCACAGGAACACGACGATGATCGCGCCGACGATGGCGGCGATGATCGATCCGATCGTGATGCCCTGAAGCCAATCCTCGTTGGTCAGAAGACCAAACAGGAAGCCGCCGACCATGGCGCCGACGATGCCGGCGATCAGGCCGCCGAGGACCCCGTAGCCCTCGTCACCCGGGACAACCTTGCTTGCGATGAAGCCGGCGATGGCGCCGACGACGAGCCACGCGATGATGCTCATAGGTGTATCTCTCCCTCGTACTGCAACTCGGGGACGGTCTGCCGCACCCGGGACCCTGCATCCTGCAACTTCCATACCGTTCGAGCGAGCAACCGCCCATTCGTTCAGCGAGCGAGCGTGTAGAAGCTTCCCACGTCCGACATCCCCGCCGCCGAGTACAGCCTGTGCGCAACCAGCCGCTCATCCCCCGACTCGAGCACCGCCGCATACGCACCGCGGTGGGTCGCCTCCGCAAATGCCGCGTCCAGCAGAGCGGCGCCGATGTCTCGGCCGCGCGCCGACTCTGTCACGATCAGATCCGGGATCCAGGCCTGCGGCGCGGTCGTAAAGAATGGATGGCGAAACTCGAGGCTGATGAATCCGACGGGCACGCCGTCGAGGATCGCAAGCATCGATCCGGCATCGCGGCTCGCAACGTGCTGACTGTACGTGCGGCGCAGCGCCGGCACCCGATCCTCGCCGGGTGTCGGTCGCCCCAGCTCTGCGAGCAGGCGTGTCGTCCCGTCGAAATCCGCGTCGTCATCAGCGATCGGACGGACCTGGACGCCATGACTCGCGGTGACGTCGCGCGTGTGAACCGGAGAGATCTCGAATAGCTTTCCCTTGTTGCTGAATCCCGACGCTGCATAGAGCTCGCGCGCAGCCGTCCGATCGGTGCTGACCTCGAGCATCATCTGGTGACCTCCGCGCAGGCGCCATTCCGCAATTGCGGCGCCGAGCAGCGCACGACCGATTCCGCGCCCGCGGAACCGCTCCCGGACATACAGGTCGCTGACCCAACCCTCAAAGGTTGCATGGTTCAGCCGACGGCGAAATCGGAGGCCGATGAACCCCGCGGGCTCGTCCTCAGCGATCGCCAGGAATGGGGACGCGTCCGCGTCGTTGACCAGCGAGTCGTACCGGGCCCGATGCGGCTGCGGGTCAGTGTCCGGCAAGCCGTACAGCTCGCGGGCGAGGGTGAGCGCGTCACCGAAGTCGTCGCGCCCGAGTGGTCGCAGGTCGACGCCCGCGGGACGCGCCACTGCCAGGCCACCAATGGCGCGGTCCGGGTTGCCGAGGCTCATCGGCCTTCCGCCAACGCGAACTGGCTCTCGACCGACCATCGACCATCCGCGTCCCTGGTCATCAGGGCTACGTGCGTCGCCCGCCCGACGATCGGTCCATGGCCTGTCAGCGCCTGGCCAGCCGCGACTTCCAGCGCATCTGCCGTGGGGCCATCCAATCCGTCGCCCACGGTCAGGTGCGGGACAACGACATCGATCACGCCGCCATATGGCGGGTGCTCGGGCCATCGAGCGTGGACCGCATCGGTCAGGCGGGCGAAGGCGCTGGCGGGTTGCGGCGCCAGGTAGACGGTGGTGTTGCCGAAGCGAGCAGCGCGATCGAAGCGATAGGCGAAGGCAGGGAAAACGCCGATGGTGAGCGAGATCCCGCGTCGGACATCGTTGGTCAATCGGTCGCGCGGCACGAACGGATAGAGCACTGTGACGTGTGCCGGAATGCCATCGGCGGCGACGGCATCGTGCGCCAGCCGCATGGCGCCGACGACGGGCTCTGCCCCAGGGATCGCGATCAGCAGCGCCGAGTCGCCTTCCGTCGGTGGCGGTGCCGGGCTGGTCTCCGTCATCAGTGGCCCGTGAAGTCGGGCGGGCGCTTCTCGAGAAACGCCGCCATCCCCTCCTTCTGGTCCTCGGTCGCGAAGAGAAGGTAGAAGAGGCGTCGCTCGTGGGTGAGCGCATCGGTCAGGCTCATCTCGTACGCCGCGTTGACAGCCTCCTTCGCCAGGCGCAGGGCGATCGGCGACTTCCTCGCGACCTCTGCGGCCAGGGCCAGCGCGTCCTCCACGACCAGCTCGTCCTGGGTGACCCGGGCGACCAGGCCGGCGGCCTCTGCTTCGCGAGCCGTGATGTTCTCGCCGGTCAGGATCATCTCCATCGCCTTCGACTTGCCGATGGCACGGGTCAGGCGCTGCGTCCCGCCGGCACCGGGGATGACCCCGATGTTGATCTCAGGCTGGCCGAACTTCGCTCCTTCGCCGGCCACGATCAGGTCGAGTGTCATGGCCAGCTCGCAGCCGCCGCCGAGCGCCCAGCCGTTTACCGCGGCGATCACCGGCTTGGTGATCCTGCGGATGCGATCCCACTGCCCGATCCGGTTGGTGAGAAGCATGTCGATGGCAGTCGCGCTTGCCATTTCGCCGATGTCGGCACCGGCGGCGAACGCGCGCTCGTTGCCTGTCACCACGATGGCCCGGATCTCGTCGTCGCGGTCGAGCGCTTCCAGCTCGGCGCACAGGGCGTCCATGACCGCGCCGTTCAGCGCGTTGAGCTGCTTCGGACGGTTCAGCCGCAGCAGTGCAGTGCGCTGCTCCGGCTGCCGCTCCACGAGGATCAGCTGCTGCTCGTCGTTCATGCTTGCCATGGCCGGGGTTGTTTCACCAGAACGCACATGTCATGTGAATCTGTCACGCGGGCCAGCTGGGTCACGCGTCGCTCCACGCATCCGGGAGCTCAACGCCGCACGAGCCGCAGAACCGATGCGCGGCGGGCAGCCCGACGGCGCCGCAGGCGACACAGCTGCGACCCTCCCCCGCCTCCAGGCGGCGAAGATCGGCGAAACGTGGCTTGCGCTTCTCGTGGAACGCGGACACCGCCTCACGAGTCTCGTCGGCCGTGGAATGGACGGCGAGCCAGTCGCGGGCATGCTCGACGGTCTGCGACCAGACGAGATCCCGCCACCAGTTGAGCTGCGTCTTCGTGTAGCGCATCGCCTCCGGGAGCTTGCGCGCCAGGTTGTCGGCCAGCGCCGCCACGCTCGCATCAAGCTCCGAGCGCGGCACGACGCGCGACACCAGCCCCCAGTCGAGCGCCTGCGTGGGCGGAATCGGCTCACAGAGCATGATGATCTCGCGGGCCCGACGGTCCCCCACGATGAGCGGCAACCACTGGGTGGCGCCACCGGCCGGAACCGATCCATGCTCCGGGCCAACGTGCCGGATGTACGCATCGTCGACGAGGACGGACAGGTCGCACGCGATCTGGAGCTCGTTCCCTCCCCCGACGCAGATGCCGTTGATGCGCGCGATGGTCGGCTTGCCAATGTGCCGCAGCCGGTCGTGCATCTCGATGAACGCGCCCATCCAGCGCCAGTACTGGCCGCTCGTGGCGCCCATGGCCGCCTGCTCATCAAGGTCGGCGCCGGTGCAGAACGACCGATCTCCGGCACCGGTGATCACGACCACCGCGACGGACTCATCCCACGACGCCTGCTCAAAGGCACGCGCCAGCTCCCGCAGGGTCGGGAAATCGAGAGCATTCAGCACACTGGGCCGATCAATGGTGACCGTCGCGGTGCCGCGCGAGGCGTCCCGCTCGTAACGAATCTGCTCGAAGCCGAGGCTGTTCGGGTCGGCCGCGATCGGCGAGCCAGGCTCAGGCATCGGCCTCATCGGGAGCAATGAACATGCTTACGCCGGCACCCGCGAAGTTGCGAAGGTCCTTCGCGCTGGCGGCGCCCGCCTCGGAAGCCAGCGCCTCGTCGAGATCGGCGGCCGAGTCGAAGATCATTTCCGCCATGAGGTGGTAGCTCGACTCGCGGCCACCGACCCCCACGAGCTTCGAAAGCCGCGTGTCACGCAGCTTGGGGTAGCGCGAGACGATCGGCGTGTGAACGTCGCGGTAGTGCGCCTCGAATGCATCGACATCTTCGGGGGTGTTGTAGAGAACGATCAGACGCGGCATGCGGCTACTGCTTGAAGTAGTCGGCGTTGATCTGGATGTACTTCTGCTGGGCGTCAGGGACTGCATCCTCGGCGAAGATCGCGGTGACCGGACATTCCGGCTCGCAGGCGCCACAGTCGATGCATTCGTCAGGATCAATGAAGAACATCGCGTCGTCGTCGGTGGCGTGGATGCAATCGACCGGACAGACGTCGACGCAGCTCGCGTCCTTGACGCCGATGCACGGCTCGGTGATGACGTAGGTCATTGTGCGAACGATACCCTCATGCGGGTGGCTTCAACGAGCCGATTCCGAGTCTAGCGTACCGATTCGACGTGGGGCGTGCAGCGGCTACGATGACCGTCCCATGAAGCTCACTGATCTCGACCACCGTCCACTCGTCGTCGCCGCCGTCACGCCGCTCACCGAATCCGGTGCCACGCTCGATCTCGAGGCCGTGGCGCCGTACGTCGCGTTCCTGGAGTCCCACGGCGCCGACGGCGTCTTCGCGTGCGGCACGACCGGCGAGGGCGTCCTGCTCTCGCTTGACGAGCGCCGACGCGTGACGGCCGCGTTTCGCGACGCGGTTTCAGGAGCCCTGATCATGCATGCCGGGGCCCAGAACACCGCCGACACGGTCACGCTGGCCGCGTACGCCGCCGAGATCGGCGCGGATGCGGTCGCCGTCATCCCACCGCCATACTTCGCATTGGACGCCGATGCCCTGATCGCCCACTTCGTCGCCGCAGCGCTCGCCTGCGCGCCCCTCCCCTTCTACTGCTATGCGTTCACCGCGCGGTCCGGATATCCGCTGCCCGTCGAGGTGATCCGACGCATCGGCGCATCGGTCGGCAACCTCGCCGGCTTGAAGGTGAGCGAGTCGCCGTTCGAACGCGTCGAGCCTTACCTGGGGCTGGGCCTGCCGGTGCTCATCGGCAGCGAACCGCTCATCGCCGATGCAATCGCGCGCGGGGCGCTCGGCACCGTGTCCGGGATGGCGGCCGCCTTCCCCGACGTCGTGCGCACTGCGCTGGACGCGGCCGACGAGTCCTCCTCGATCCGGCTCCGCACATTGCGAAGCGCGATGGAGGCAAGCGGCCAATTCGTCGCTGCGACAAAGCACGTGCTCGGAATCCGCGGCGTGGCGGTGGGTCACGGGATGCGCGCGCCCCTTCGTGGGCTCACGTCATCGGAGGCGTCCGCGCTCGATGCGGCGGTCGCCGAGTTCCTCGCACCCGCGGCGGCCTGAGCGTCAGCGGAGGAGCTGATCCCTCATTCGGCCCGTGACGATCCCGAGCCCGATGCCGTAGACCCAGTGCGCGACGAGCATCGTCGCCACCCGACCGGGCCGATCCTGTGACGCGGGCGGCATGATGTGCAGAGCCGGCACCCAGCCCTGGTAGCTGACCAGCCAGATGGCGGTCGCATAGGTGGCACCCAGGGCGGCAGCCACGCCGGTCGGGATTCGGCGCAGGCCCATCGTCAGCAGGCCGTACAGCGTTCCGGCGAACGTGCCGAATCCCACGTGTGTCAACGCCGCCACGGCGTGTTCCTCGTCTTCATGGGCAGCACGTCCGGTGGCTTCCGCGATCGCATCCCGGGCGATCCGTTCGGGCGGCAGTTGCCCGCTGAGTCCGACGAGCCGAGCGCCGAGCATGATGACGCTCATGGCAAGCGTCGCCACCAGGCCGCCGATGCTGCCCGCGATTGCTGAGCTCAATGAGGTCCTCGCTCGCGCCACGGCATCAGTCGAAAGCATGGATCGTGCCGGATCGACCGCTCGCGTCAGACCGTGGCGAGGTCGGCGGCGGCCTGGGCCGCGCGCAGTGACGCGTAGCCTGGCTTGATCTGCTCGTTGATGATCTGGAGCCTGCCATCGAACGACCAGAAGGCGGACTTCATGGCATTCAGGGTCAGCCACTCCATGTCGTCCAGGCCGATCCCGAAGGTGCGGTGCAGGCTGGCGAATTCGCTGCTGAGCGAGATCCCGCTCATGAGCCGATTGTCGGTATTGACCGTGACCCGAAAGCGCAGACGACGCAGCAGGTCGATCGGATGCTCCGCGAGCGAGGTCGCCGCGCCGGTATGGACGTTCGAGGTTGGGCACATCTCAAGTGGCACCCGCCTGTCACGGACGTAGGAAGCGAGCCGACCGAGCGTCACGCGGCCGTCGGGCCGCACCGTGATGTCGTCGACGATGCGCACGCCGTGGCCGAGACGCTCGGCACCGCACCACTGGAGCGCCTCCCAGATCGAGGGCACGCCGAAACCCTCGCCGGCGTGGATCGTGAAGTGAAAGTTCTCGCGAGCGATGAGGTTGAACGCGTCAAGGTGCCGCGTCGGAGGATAGCCAGCCTCCGGCCCGGCGATGTCGAAGCCGACCACCCCCGCATCACGGTGACGAACCGCCAGCTCGGCGATCTCCACCGACCTGGCCGCCTGGCGCATCGCGCTCAGGATCAGTCCCACGGTGATCGGCCGGCCCTCCGACCCGCGACGGAAGCCGTCGAGCATGGCCGTCACGGCATCGTCGAGCGAGAGGTCCCCATCTGTCAGCAGCTCGGGAGCCATGCGAACCTCGGCATACACGATGCCGTCGGCAGCGAGGTCCTCGGCGCATTCGGCAGCCACCCGCTCGATCGCGTCGCGGGTCTGGAGGACCGCCACCGTGTGCCGGAAGCCCTCGAGGTAGAGCTCCAGTGACTTCCGGTCGGCGCCGAGCGTGAACCATCGGCCCAGCTCGTCAGGATCGGTCGTTGGCAGCTCTCGGTAGCCGATCTCAGACGCAAGCTCGATCACGGTGCCCGATCGCAACCCACCGTCGAGGTGGTCGTGCAGGAGCACCTTCGGCGCTCGCCTCGCAAGGTCGAGGCTCAGCTCAGGTGCCATGGCGGAACGGTGCACGCCAGTCTGGAGCCTCGAACGGGCCCGCGAAGAACGAGGTCACGTTCGCGATCCTGCCCTGGCGCACCTCCAGGAGGTGGATCACGTGCCATTCCTCCCCATTGGGGTAGCGCACCCGGCCGACGGTCGTGAACTGCTCGCCGGAGCCCGCCACGCGCAGTGCAGTGAAGGAGGGGCTCATGACCCACCGCTCCTCGCCACCGATCACACGCTCAAAGGCTGGGCGCAGACCGCCGGCCTGGCCAGGATAGTTCTCCAGCACGCCTCGAATGTTCCGGCGGCCGCGGATTCGTTCGCCTGACTGCGGATAGAAATCCTCCGCATCCTCGTGGAAGGTAGCCTCGAAGGCGTCGAGGTCGGTGGCAGTGAGCGCGGCCACATACCGGTCAACGACGTTCCGATTACCGTCGTCACTCATCGAGCTTCATCTCGTCGAGGGTCATGGCGGGCATCATCATAATTGACCTTGAGACGATCCTCGTACGTCATCTCCCTGGCCGCGTATGGCCGCCAGGCGCGGAGAGCGGGCAGGAGCGCCCAGCCGTTACCATCGGGGCGATGCGTGTCTCTCACCATATGGCCAGCCTCGTCGCGCTCATCCTGGCCCTGGCCGCCTGCACGAGCGTCGCTCCGACGCCCTCGGTGCCGGAGTCCTCCTCGCCCAGAACCTCAACCGCGCCTCCGATCACTCCCACGCCGACACCATCGCCGTCTCCCGAACCGACACCCACCCCGGCGCCGGAGATCGAGGTCCCGCTCGCCGTCGTGACCGGCTACACGAACACGCGGGCGTCGATCTCCGCGGTCGAGGTCGAGGCGGCACGCACCGACGACACCATCATCCAGGCCTGCGAGCTCTTCACCGCAGTCAACCCGGTGCCTCGCTGCCTCGAATCGGCGGAGATTGTCCCGCATCTGCTGGCGAACCCCGACCAGGTCGCCCTGCTGCCCGCCGGGCTCGTGGTGCCGACCGTCAAGGTCCTGCCGGTCGACGGTGCGGATCTCTTCGGCGACGCCGATGCCCGCTCGATGCCCTACCCGTTCACCACGATCATC
>JACDBZ010000020.1 GCA_013694645.1 Chloroflexota bacterium | reverse complement strand
TTCACGTTCAACTGGCCGGTCTGGCTGCTGGCGACGTTGCTCTTCATCGCCCTCATCCTGCTCTTCTTCGTGAGCATGACCAGCGTATTCCTGCTTCGCGTCTTCTTCGCCGATCGGCGCCGCGGGCGCGGGCGGCGGACGGGTGTCGCAACGCCTCAGACTCGGGTGATCAGCACCGAGGATCCAACCGATGACCCAGGAGATCGCTGAATGCCGCTGATGGTGACCTTCTTCAACGTGCGCAAGGGCCGCGACGCGATCTTCAAGCGCGGCATGCGCCACATCTTTCCGAGAACCGCCCGCCAGGCGGAGGCGAAGTACGGCATTCGATTCGTCGGCTGGTTCAACGTGACCGAGGGGTCGCCCTGGAACAACGTTCTCATCATCGATCTGCCGAACTACGCGGTCCTGGACGAGCTCTACGCCGATCCGTCCATGCGCGGTTTCGGCCATCGCGTGGCCGAGTCGGTGTTCGACTCCAAGCACACGATCTTCCTGCGTGAGCGAATGGGCCCCGACTTCGTGTACAAGCCGTGAGCACGCCGTCGTCCTCTCCGAGAATCGTCGCCCTGCGCGAGCTCGCGTCCGAGGCTGAGCTCGAGCGGCGCGATTTCCTGTACGAGGCGACCGAGCAGCTGCGGCGCTTCCTGGAGCAGAACCGCGAACGCCTGCGCGAAATTGGCCCGATCAAGCTGGTCGATAACGAGCAGGATTACCTGCTCTACCATCCGGTCGATCAGACCTGGACGACGCGCCTCACCTACCAGGATCCCGCCGACAGCGAGTGGTACGACCAGGAGCAGCTGGTCGACACGGTCAGCGAGCTGCTCGAGCTGTACAACCCGGCCGACATCTTCTCGTGGCTCATCGAGGCCTCGCGAGACGCGCCTGCCCACCTGGTGTCTGCCGACGAGCTGGCGCGCGAGGAGGAGCTGGTCGAGGGAGCGACCGCCGACGACTGGGAGGCCGGCCTACCGTCTTCACAGCAGGAGACGCTCGCGGCGCAGCGGCTCTGGCAGCTGGCAGACGCGTACCGAACCCAGCTCGGGGCCGCGCAGGCACAGCTCCTGCGCGAGTTCACCTCCAACGCCGAGGAGGTGTTGCGGCGCACGGGCGACCTTCCTCTCCTCGACGAGGAGGACGACATGCTCATCCTTCGTGCGGACGGCCGCTTCGAGACCAGCCTCGATCTGTCCGACCGGCCAGAGGACGTGGTCGGCTCGGTCGAGGCTCGTCGCCCGGGGCTCATGGTCACTGAAGCGAAGACGATCGCCGCCTTCTACGATCCCGCCGACATCCTGCACTGGGTGACCGATGCGCTTGCCGAGCGCTATCCGGCGGTCGACTTCTCCGCCGTCTACGAATGACCGATGCTTCCCTGCGCGGCGCGTCCGTCGAATCCCTGTTCGCCGATGCCGGCGCGTTGCTCGACGGCCACTTCCTCCTGACCTCCGGCCGCCATGCCGGTCGCTACCTCGAGAAGTTCTTCGTCCTCCAGCATCCGCGATATGGCGTTGAGCTGTGTCGCCGCTTCGCCGAAGTGCTGGCGCCGTCGATGCCGACCATGGTGGTCGGTCCCACGACCGGCGGAGTGATCCTGTCGTTCGAGACCGCGCGTCAGCTCGGTGGGTCGGTGCGTGCGGCCTTCGCCGAGCCGGCCCCTGCGGGCGGTCGTGAGCTTCGCCGGGGATGGACCATCGGTCCCACCGAGCGGGTCGTGCTGGTCGACGACATCCTGACCACCGGCGCGTCCCTCGTCGAGACAGTTGAGGCGGTTCGCGCTGCCGGGGTCGAGCCGGTTGCCGCGGCCGTCATGGTCGACCGCTCAGGGGACCCGGTTGACCTCGGATGCCCCCTCCATTCACTGGGCCGGATCGAGATCCCGTCGTGGGAGGCTGATGCCTGCGAGCTGTGCGCGGCGGGAGTGCCACTTCGCAAGCCGGGCAGCAGCTGACAGTCCGTCTCCCGCTATCAGGCCTGCGTGCGACTACACGAATCCACGACTGCACAGCACGCGGAACGCCTGATGGTGACGACCCCGTCGATGAGAAGGTGCCTTAGTTATCCCTTGGCTCCGCCGGTGAAGTTCCAGGACGCGAGATGCAGCGATGGCGCCACGTGGGCGCCAACGCCGAACGTCGCCCCACCGACCAGGGTGAGATCCGAACCGACCCCCCGCACGTTGCCTGGGCCCAGCGCCTCCAGGAATGACTGGGTGAAGCGCAGGTTGGTCACCGGCCGCACGATCCGACCATCCTCGACCAGCCACACGCCGTTGCGCGTGAGCCCGGTCACCACCTGCGTGCGGGGATCGAGGATGCGGGTGTACCAGAAGTCGGTGACGAGCAGTCCGAGCTCGACACCGCCGACCAGGTCCTCGGGAGAGACCGAACCGCCCTCCATCACCAGGTTGGCCGGCAGGGCGCCCCATGGTCCCGCGCCCGATACGGCGTTGCCGGTGGACTCGGCGCCGAGCGCCTTCGCGGTGCGCCGATCGTGGATGAGGCCGCTGGTGATTCCCTGCTTCACCAGCTCCACGCGACGCTTTGGCGTGCCCTCGGCATCGAACGGGATGCCCACGGCCATCGGATGTGCCACGTCATCGGCCAGTGAGATGGATGGGTCGAACTGCGCCTCGCCGATGCGCGCGAACGAGCGACCCTCCTCGACTGCCCGTGCGTTGAACCCGTGCATCGCCAGAAATCCGAGCATGTTCACCACGCAGGACGGGGAGAGGAGGACCTCGTAGCGCCCCGGTTCGAGGTCACCGGCTTCCGCCGACTCACGCGCGCGACGAGTGGCCTCGCTCCCGACGGCGTCCCCATCCAGGTCAGCGAGCCGCACCGAGGCGGCATGGCCGCTGCCGTCGGAGGTGGTGGTGCGTGCGATTCCGTCGAGGATGGCGCTGGTCGTCCGTCCCACGAGTCGCTGCCCGAGCGTGTTGCCGAAGGCGACCGTCTCCCCGGCCGTGGAGCAGAACCCGGCCGTCTCGAGGCCACCTGCCGCGCGGACGAATGCGCCGATGCGCTCCGCGCGCTCCGCCGGCTCGGCCTGCGCGGTGGCATCGTCCCAGTGCTCGACTGACGGCGCGGATGTCGGTGCCGCCAGGCCCGGCCAGCCGGGATCGATCGGGCGCAGTGCCGCCGCCTCGATCGCTGAGCGCACCAGGCGCTCGATCCCGTCGCCGTCCGTCTGGTTGCCGACCGACTCGGCGACCCGGCCGTCGAGCGCCACCCGCAGGTGGGTGCGCCGCGCCGCATCGGCGACGTTCTGGTGGATGAAGCTGGTGGCGAAGCGCGTCAGCGCATCGGTCCCGACCGTGATGGTCACCTCTGCTTCCACATTGGTGCCGGCTCGAGCAAGCACGCGCTCACAGATGTCCAGGAGCTGGTCGCTCATCCGCGGACTCCCACGCGGACGCCACGGAAGCGGCACGGCACCGATGGATGCCCGGTATGCCCGATCTGCCCGGGCTGCCCCTTGCCGCAGTTCGGCGTGCCCCAGAAGGTCCACTCGGACTCGTTCCCGAGCATGTCGAGCGAGCCCCAGAAGCGCGGACCGATGCCGGTGTAGGTAGGATTCTTGATCATCCGGCCGCGTTTGCCGTTCTTGATCTCCCAGCCGATCTCGCAGCCGAACTGGAAGTTCAGGCGCTTGTCGTCGATCGACCAGGATCGGTTGGTATCCATGAGGATGCCGTCGTCGGTCGCGGCGATCATCTCCTCCAGGCTGCTGGTGCCGGGAAGAAGCCCGACGTTCGTCATGCGCACCATCGGCAGGCGGTTGTAGCCGTCAGCGCGCACGGCACCGCCCGACGAGCGCAGCCCGGCCAGCGCTGCGCTGTCTCGGCCGGACAGGACGCCCACCCAGATGCCGTCGCGGACGATGTCGACCGGGTGGGCTGGCGTGCCTTCGTCGTCGTATCCGAAGCTTCCCAGGGCGCCGGGGAGGGTGGCATCGGCGGTGACGTTCATGAGATCGCTCCCGAAGCGGAGTGAGCCGATCCGGCCAAGGTCGAGCCATGACGTACCGGCGAAGGCGGCCTCCCAGCCGAGGATGCGATCGAGCTCCACGGCGTGACCGACCGACTCGTGGATCTGGAGCGCCATCTGCTCGGAGCCGATGATCAGGTCGGTAACGTCACGGCTCGGGCATTCGGGAGCGGAGAGAAGCTGTCGCGCCTCTTCGGCGATGCGCGCCGCATTGCCGGGCAGATCGAGCTCGCGCACCAGCTCCCAGCCGCGCGTGCCGTATTGGCCACGGATGCCGGGATAGCTTCGTCGCTGCGTCTCCCGCTCGCCGTTGACGGTGGCGTTCATCTGAGCACCGCACTCCACGATGTGCTGACCGATCCGGTGGCCCTCGCTGCTGGCGAACCACTTTGTCGTGTCCCATGCGTCGTACCCGGCCAGGGCGACATCGGCGCCATGCTCCTTCATGGTGCGAGTCACATTGCTGAGCAGATCGCCCTTCTCGGCCAGGGGGACGGAGAGCGGGTCCTCGCGGACGTCGTTCGCCCAAGTGTCCTGGCGCGCCTCGACCGGCGTCAGCTCCAGGGCAGGTCCAGAAACCGACGCCGACGCCGACGCAATGGCCGCAGCCTGCGCACCTGCCCGACGAGCCGACGCGGTCGTGAGATCGGAGGTCGAGAAGAAGCCCCATCCGGAGCCGATGAGGGCACGCACGCCCATCCCGACCGACGCCTCCTGAGTGAGCTCCTCGACCTCGCCGTTCCGCGCTCCCATCGCTTCGTGGCGGCGGTCCATGACGCGCGCATCGGCATAGCGAGCGCCGGCGGCGAGGGCGGCTTCCACCGCGGCTTCGGCGTAATCGAACATTCGTGAATGTTAGCGGGGCTAACGGATCTTCATTCGGCATCAGCTCCGTCCGTTCACCCGGGCCGACCGGTTGCGGTGGGTGAGAATCCGATACGGATTTGACAGCGCGACGAGGTCCGGTCAGTCGGTGCGACCAGGTCCGGCCGCGATTCCGCCTCCGGGCCGATGCGCCGCGTCGGCCCGCTCGACCGGCTCCTGCCAATTGATCTCGGTGATGCGGGCGGGCGGGAACTCGCCGTCGGGCGGAACGATCCCTTCCTCGGCCTCCAGCGGGATGCCGATCGGCGCAACGAGGTAGCGGCCGGCAACGCGTCGAGCGTCCCGATCCAGCGCGAACCCCGCCTTGGCGCGGTGGAAGGTGACGGTCAGATCAGCGGTCACGACCGGCGTGGAGCGCGCGCCGCCGGTGAGGTCGACGCGCGTCGGCGTATCGATCGCCAGCACCGCACACGGACGACCGGCGGCCTGCGCGTGCGTGCGCGTGGCGTTGATGAGATCGACCGCCGTCGAGACCGGCTCTCGCAGGGGACCGGATGCGCCGGAGCCGAGCAGCGCATCGACGATCAGGGTCGCCTCGGCAATTCGCTCGCGAAGGCGGAGCAGCAGCTCCGGGGACGGCGCCACGAAAAGCTCCAGCGACCCGGCCGACGCCATCGCCTGGAGCACACTCCAATTGTGGCCCGCGGCGCGGCCGGAGACCCTCGAGGCGTCGGCGACAAGGATGGCGAGCACGCCGCGACCGGAGGCCGCCAGGCGTCGGGCAACCACGAACCCGTCGGCACCGTTATTGCCCGGCCCGCACAGCACCACGACCAGCGGCGCCCGTGCCAGCGGACCGGCGGGACCCCGCACCGCTTCCGCGAGCCGTCCAAGCTCGGCCTGCGCAACCTCCGCAACGACTGCGCCCGCGGACTCCATGAGTGCATCCTCGGCCAGACCGAGCTTCTGGGCCGCCTCATCGATGCGCGCCATCTCATCGGCGCCGATGAGGACGGGAACGCCGCGCTCGGCACGCGCGGCTGGATCGGTCACCCGAGCGGCTAGAGCGACTTCAGGAAGGCGACGATCGCGTCGATCTGCTCCGGCGACAGCTGATCACCGAACGCCGGCATGCCGCCGCGGTCGAGGCCCTCGGTCTCGGGGGTCGTTCCGTCGATCCAGAGCGCGATCCATTCGTCCGGATACTCGGCGCCCAGGTCCTGGAGGTTCTCGCTGACCGGCCCATCCGCCACGCCGAGCAGGCTCGGGAAGCTGGCCTGGCCCGTGAAGTCTGCGCCGTGACAGCTCGAGCACTGGGGTTGCGTCTGGGCCACCAGCGCCTCGCCGACCGCCGGATCTGCCTCAACCCCACCCGACGCGACCGGGGCGCTGGCGCCCGGAATCGCAAACGCCGGATTCTCGCCGGCCAGGTTCGAGGCCAGGTAGACGCCGCCGACCAGGAAGACGAAGACGGTCAGGCCGATCGCCCACGGAGGCAGTCCACGGGAGCGGGTTCCGATCGGCGTATGGATCGTCATCGGCTCAGTGTCCCGCCACTGCGGAGGCCGAGGTGCCAGGGACGGCGTAGTCCGCGCGCTCGCCGCTGGTGTACATGAGGAAGAGGTTGACGATGAACGCGAGCCCGGCCAGAGCCACCAGCCCGAAGCCTCCGAAGGCGATGGCTCGATACGCGAGCAGCGTGTCGCCGATCGCATCCGGTGCCGTCCCCTGTGCAAGGAGAGAGGCCTCGGCCATGCCGCCACCCATGAGCGCCAGGCCAGCCACGGTCGCGCCGCCGAAGGTGAGCCAGAGCTGTGCGCCGGAGAGAAAGCCGCCGCCCCACGCCCGTCTCAGGAGGCGGGGCAACGCATGTTCGGCAAGCGCAAGGGCGGCGAAGGTGAATGTGCCGTAGGCAACCCACAGGAAGACACCGCGTTCCCAATCGGTCCCTCCGACGAAGAGTTGAACGCCACGGACCGCGCCGATCGACTCGAGCAGGCTCCCCGCGAAGAGAAATGCGAGCGCGACGATGGCGAAGGCGGCGGTGCCGACGCTGAAGACGAGCGTCCAGCGACCCTGCATGGTCTGTACCGAGTTGACGACGGTGAGCGCTGCCGGCACCAGCAGCAGCATCGTCGCGACGATCCCGATGCTGGTGATCGCGAACGGGATACTCGGATCGGCAAGGGCGCTCAGACCCGCGAGCGGCGCGGTGACGAGCCAGGTGACGAAGCTCAGCATCCCGATGCCTGCCCAGGCAAGCGGCTGACCGGCGACGCGCGGCACAAGATAATGAAGGGTCGCGTGCGTCATCCCGAGCAGCCAGATGACCGGCACTGCACGATCGATGTACGCCGATGCCAACGCAACGGGCAGGTCCGCCAGGCCGAAGAGGAAGTCGAGCAGCCCGAGCCCGGCATTGAGACCCAGCAGTCCGAGCAGGCCCAGCAGTGCAACTCCGGAGAACCAGAGGCTGACATACCCGGTACGGAGCGACGCGGCAGCCGTGAGGAAGAAGGCGCCCGTCACGATCAGGGCCGCGGTCGCCAGCCCGCCGTCGATCAGCCATGGGAATGCGGTCAGCGGCGCGTTCGGACCGAGGTCGAAGACATACAGGGCCGCGATTCCTCCCGCCAGGGACAGGTTCCAGATGGCGAGCGCGCCGTTCAGCCCTGCCTCCATGGCCAGCCTCCGTCCCAGCA
>JACDBZ010000220.1 GCA_013694645.1 Chloroflexota bacterium | reverse complement strand
TCGCAGATCCGAAGCTGGCACTCGTCCAGACTCCCCAGGATTTCTACAATGTCACCAGCTTCGAGCACGGGAGCGGCGTCGCCTACGGCGAGCCCTTCCACGAGCAGACGCTCTTCTATCGCCTTCTCCAGCCCGGCAAGAACCGTTGGAGTGCCGCCTTCTGGTGCGGCACCAACGCGCTCGTGCGGACCGAGGCGCTCCGCTCGATCGGCGGGGCGGCCACAGAGACCATTACGGAGGATATCCACACCACCATCCGCTTCCACCGTGCGGGCTGGCGGACCGTGTACCACAACGAGGTCCTGGCGCGCGGACTCGCGGCCGATGATGCCGCCCAGTACCAGCTCCAGCGCAACCGATGGGGCACTGGAGCCATGCAGGTGCTCCGCCTCGAGAACCCGCTCTTCGTCCGGGGTCTGACGCTCGGCCAGCGCCTCGGGTACGCGTCCACTCTGCTCGGCTGGTTCGACTCGTGGCGCACGCTCGGATTTCTCGCGCTGCCGCCACTGGTGCTCGTCTCCGGACAGATCCCGATCATTGCGGATGGCGCCACGTTCGCGATCGCCTTCGGGGTCACCTACGGGCTGCAGCAGGCGGCGCTCTATCTCCTCGGGCGCGGCGCCTATCGGCCGATCGTCTCGGTCATCTTCGATCTCGTGAGAATGTCACCGAACTTCCGCGCCACGCTGACCCTGTTCACCTCGCGCACGCCGCGCTTCCAGGTGACTCCGAAGGGCCGCATCGCCGCGAACCGGGGCCGGGTCGGTGCACCGTTCCTCCTGCGCGCGGCGCTCGGAGCTTCTGTCATCGGGGCCGCTGCCTACGTGCTCCACCTGCTCAGCTTCCGTCCGGTCGCGTACGCGTCGGAGTGGGCTGCAGCGGGAGCCTTCTTCTGGCTCATGGTCAACGCCGGCCTGGTGTGGACAGCCATGCGTCGTGTACGCTCGCTGCGCTTTGCCGCGGAGCGTCGCAGCGCGGTGCGCTTTGCCGTCGATATCACCGGTGCCGTCGACGGCGACATCACGGCGATCCAGGACGTATCGGTGGGTGGGGCGCTGGTTGCGACCCTCGAGCCGCTCGTCGAACGCGAGACGCATCTGCTCAGCTTTGATCTGCCGGAGGGCACCACGTCGCTCTGGGCTCGGATTCGATCGTCACGACGCGCGGCAAGCGGGGAGCATCACTACGCGTTTGAGTTCGAGCCAGGCCAGTTTCCCGCGAAGGGAGCGCTTGCCCTCGCCGTGTTCGTCGGCCGCTACCCGGTCGTCGGAACGATCAGGCAGCCGTGGAGCGATGTTCTCCGGCGCGAGATCGGGTCACTGTCGCGTCGTTTCCAGCTGCGGGATGGCGATCGTCCAGCCATATCCGCCGCTCAGGGCTAGGCATCCGGCGAGTCCGCGGGGATTACGGCGGGAGCGAGGTACAGCTCGACACGAATGAGACCCTCCTCGAGGGGAGCGTCCGACAGGAGCCGCCACGCATCATGTGACAGGTTGGCGACGCGCTGGTCCGTGGTCCCGACGAAGCACGGGCACGAATCCACGATGGGAAGACTGGCACAGCGATCCGCGCACACCAGGACCCAGGTCGGATCGCCGTCCGGCATCCCACCACCCAGCTCCAGCGGCAACGCGATGGTCGGCTGTCCCTCCCAGCCGATGCTCTCGGCGTAGCTCGATGCCATGCCGATCGCCAGGCCATCGATGGCTGTGAGCGGTGGCACCGCCCCGGTGGCGGCTGCGGCTGATGCTTCGTTCCCGGCCGGGCGGCCCGCCGCGCCATCCGCCAGGCTGGCGGCCGGGTTCCCCGCGAAGGCGTACCAGTAGTCGAGCTTGCCTTCGAAGTAGGCGGATCGGTGCAGCCACGTCTCGGCACCGGAGACCAGGCCATGGGGCAGGCGTGCCAGGCCAGCGGCGCTGAATCGTGGCTCAGAGCTGAACACCTCTCCGTAGGGGAGCGATGGCTGGTCGAGCAGGGTGCCGACCAGGTGGGCGGCGCCCTCGTAGAAGTCGGTGGCGAAGTAGGCCGACGCGCCCAGCTCGGCCAGTGGGGCCCGTGAATAGGCGCTCACCCGATCGGCGGCCTTCTTCTCATCGGCCGGCGTGTCGAAGCCCTCCGACGCGCCCGGCGCGTAGCACGCGTTCGAGTAGATCATCACCCAGCCGGGAGCCGGCCGGGCGTTCGCGGCGATCCACGCCTCGCCGTAGTAGGCCAGTGTGCCGTCCGACCACGCATCGGCGTGGGTACCGACCGCATTCGGTCCGTTCAGGCCCCAGCCGTTGGTGGTGGCCGCGTTCGGATTTGGCGAGTACGGGTTGGGGGTGCCCACGCCGTGTCCCAGGTAGATGACGATGGTGGCACCCTCCACCGCGGCCAGCACCTGTGCGGCGTTGGCATTCGGGGAGTAGGCGCGAGCCACGGATGCGCCGCGCACCTCGGCTTCCGTGGCGGCGGCCTCGGCCAGGCCGATGTAGACCGGCGTCAACTCCTCGCCCACCGGGCCGACGATGACGGCCACTTTGGTGGGCGTCGCGGCGCGCGCGGGCAGCGCGAAGCCGAGGCTGGCAACCAGGGTCGCCAGCGCGGTGACGATGACCAGGACGGGACGCACGCTCTCCCCCGGGGCACAAGGGTCTGCTCGGATCGAAAGGATTCCGCCCTCAGCATCGCATGACCGGTGAGTGCCGGCAAGCGACACGTTGCCGGCGTCAGGCGCCGGCGGCCACGAGCGACGAACCGGGCGTGCCGGACTCGGACCGGAGGGCCTGGAAGATGACCTCCGCCCACGCGTCATATCCGACGACCGATGGGTGAAATCGATCGCTCGAGAGCACGTCAGCGCGTCCTTCGATGAGGCGTGGCACGCCGGAATGCAGATCGGCGTACACGGCGCCGACGCGCGCGGCTTCGGAGCGACTGATCGACCGAAGAATACGAGCGTACTGGTCCGCCAGAAAGATCAACGGCTCAAGGCCACGCAGGGCGCCGCGGAACGCCGGTATGCCCGCCAGGACGATCCGCGCGTGTCGCGCATCCCTGCTGATGCCTTCCAACGTGGCGCGCAGATCGGCGCGGTATCGACCGGGCGGGGTGTTGTGGGTGGCGTCGTTTGAGCCGATCACGACCACCACGATATCGGCGTCGGGCAGGAACGGACCACGATCATTCGGCCGGATACGGGCGCGCGCGCGCGGCACCTGCTTGCACGCGAGGTCGGCAACCCGGGCGCCAGCCCATCCGTAGCTCACGACGCGCACCGAGCGCACGTCTGCATCGGCGATGCGGCGAGCCAGGAGGTAGGGGAGCGTGTCGTGAGCGTGGCCGACGCCCACCCCGGCCGTCGTTGAATCGCCGAGCACGACGATGTTGAGGCGGTCCGGTCGGGATGGCTCGCCGCTGGACGGCATGATGATGTGGTTGATCGCGAAGCCGGGCCAGCCCGGGAGGAACTCCATGCGGCGCACGCGCATCAACTGCACGGCCACGATGCCGGCGAAGGCGCCAGCCACGGCTCCGACGAGGCGCGCGAACGAGGGCAACCATCGGCTCATGCCGGGTACGGTAGCGCGCCATGATGGTTGACGCGAATCGTCACAATACCCTGTGTGTCGATCGCACCCATGGTCATCGTCAACCCGGTGGCCGGGAGGGGTCGCGCCATGCGATCGGTCGGCTGGCTCCGCGAACGGCTGCTCTCGCGCCCTGAAGCGCGCGTCGAGGTCACGGGCCGGTTCGGAGAGGCCGAAGCCCTCTCTGCCGGTGCGGCTGCGCGCGGGCACGACCGTGTGATCGCCGCTGGTGGCGACGGCACGGTGCAGGAGGTCGTCAACGGGCTTCTCTCTGTCGCGGACCCCCCGCTCCGGGTTTCCCTCCACCATCGCCTTGGTGTCCGTGGCGGCTCGGGGGATCAGCGATCGCCCCGCGCAGCGAAACGGCGGAGGGGCGTGTAGCATCCGCGTCTCGTCAGCTCCATCGTGTAGTGGAGGTGCACCTTGCGTCGAATTGCGGTATCCGCGGCGCGTGAACGAATTGTGGACGTGGTCCGCCACGTTGCCCTCCGACGCGAGCGGGTTCTCGAGCTGATGCCCGCCCTTGATGCTGACGAGGTCGATGAATGGCTGACGCCCTACCGCACCAGCTGGCGGCGGCTCACCGACTTGATCCATCGCCGCCATCGACTGCACGCCACGTGAGCAACGACGAGATGACGCCAGGCACCCGCCTGGTCGGGAGGGCGAAGGCCGTTATCGGGACCGTGGACGCTGTGTTCGTCGACTACCTGCTCGTACGAACACCGGGGCTGATACCCGTCGACCTGTACATTCCGCGCCCGGAGGTCGAGATGGGGCCGGACGGACCACACGTCGACGGCTCGCCTTCCGAGGCGTACCGCCGCTGGCATCGGCCGCTCAAGCGTGCGCCGCATGAGTGATCTTGCCTGGCTTGCGGTACCCTTGGAGCGTCATGCTTGACGCCGATACGATCCAGCCACTGAACGCACGGCCACCATACGCCGCCGGAGACGCTCATGCCTTCTACGCGCACGTCGGGTCCGGTGGCAAGGTCGAGCCCGACGACTGGATGCCCGACGAGTACCGGGCCGCGGTCCTCAAGTTCGTGGAGATGCACGCCAACTCCGAGCTGATGGGCGTTCTCCCCGAACGCGACTGGATCATGCGTGCGCCGACGCTGCGCCGGAAGCTGGCACTGACCAGCAAGATCCAGGACGAGGTGGGCCACGCCCAGCTCCTGTATCGGGTGGCGGAAGACCTTGGCAAGCCGCGTGCGCAGATGCTCGCCGACCTGCTCGACGGCAAGACGAAGTTCCACAACGTCTTCCACTACCCGACGAAGTCGTGGGCCGATGTGGGGATCATCGCCTGGCTGGTCGACGCAGCAGCGATCGTGAGCCAGCAGGCCCTGCGTGACTCTTCCTATGCCCCATACGCCCGCACCATGAAGAAGATCTGCTGGGAGGAATCGGTTCACATCATGCACGGGCGCGACGTCGTCCTGACCCTCATGAACGGGACCGACTCGCAGCGCGCGATGGTGCAGGAGGCGCTGGACCGATGGTGGGGCCCGCTCATGCAGATGCATGGACCGCCGACGGACCCGGCGAAGGACAAGGATCTCCACTGGGGCATCAAGGCCAAGAACAATGAGCAGCTGCGCCAGGAGTTCCTCTCGATCTACGTCCCGCGGATCCGTGAGCTCGGGCTGGTGATCCCGGACCCGGCGCTCCGCCATGACGAAGGCGACGGGCGATGGCACTACACCGAGCCCGACTGGGCCGAGCTGAAGTCGGTCGTCACCGGTCACGGGCCGGCCTCACAGGAGCGCCTCGAGTTCCGGCGGGTCAACTTCGCCGAGACCCAGTGGGTTCGCGACGCGCTCCTCGGAACCTCGACGGCAGCCTGAACGGCACGGTCGCGGGGCAAGATCGATTGATCGGGGGTTTAGCGCCCCGGATGAGGCTGAGGCGTTCCCTCATCGACGAATCGACCAACCCGACGCCCAGAATGCCCGGATGACCCATTCAGGCGTTGCTGACAGCGATAGATCGTCATTTCCACGCCTCAGCACGCTCTGGCGCGTCAAGCGAGCGACGAATCGGTCTGGTCGCGCTCGTGCGACGTGCGAAGAGCCGCAGTACCCTTCATGACATGAACTGCACCGGTGAGCGTGACCGCGTCTGGGAGGTCTTCCGCCAGGAGGGCG
>JACDBZ010000296.1 GCA_013694645.1 Chloroflexota bacterium | reverse complement strand
CCAGACCGGCACCAGCCACGGCGGCGTGCCGATGCCGGACGGGAGCATGGCCAAGGTCAGCATCGACTTCGATACGCTCGACCGGCTCTCCACGGCGGCGCGCGAGGAGTACGGGCTGGCCGGCTGCGTCCAGCACGGTGCATCCACGCTGCCGGACGACGCGTTCCATCACTTCCCGGAGCACGGCACGGCCGAGATCCACCTCGCCACCGGCTTCCAGAACATCCTGTACGACGATGGCGGCCTGCCGGATGCGCTCCGTGCGGAGATGATGGACTGGTGCCGTGAGCACTGCGCCGATGAGCGCAAGGATGGCGAGACCGAGGAGCAGTTCCTCTACAAGACGCGCAAGAAGGCGATCGGTCCGTTCAAGCGGCAGCTATGGACGCTCCCGCCCGACGCCGCCGACGCGATTGCGGCGAATCTGCGCGCCAAGTTCGCCCTCCTCTTCGATGAGCTGAAGATCGCCGGGACACGCGAGCACGTCGAGCGCTTCATCACCCCGGTCGCTCTGCCGCTTCCGCTTCCCGCCGCATTGGGCGGTGCCGTCGGCTCTGCCGCCACCGCGGGCGCCGCGGTCTTTGAGGATGACGGTTCGGGCGAATAGGGGCCTAGCGGATGCCGACCAGCTTCTGGAGGACCGGTTGGTCCGCAAGGCCGATGAGCCTGCGGGCCGCCTCGGGCGGGAGCTTGGCGAGTGCCTCGAGGGCGCGTTCGAGGTCATCGGTCCCGAGCTCGCCGAGCAGCGTCCACAGCCGGTCGACCGTGTCCGGCTGGAGGCGCTCGAGCGTCGCGAAGAGACCCTCGATCGCCCGAGCGTCGCCGCGGACGAAGAGCTCGACGCCGCGATCGAAGCGCTGGACGAAGGCGAGCAGCGACTCGAGCCGATCGCCGAGCCGGGTCAGCTCGTCGTCCGCTCGAGCCAGCGTCGCTGCCTCGCGCGCGTCGTTCGTGCAACGCGCGATGACCGGCAGAACCGGATCGGTCTCTCGCTGCTTGCGGGCCGCGGCCACCCGTCGGAACCATTCCCAGTGATCGCCGACAACGGTCCACGCGGCGGCAGCCGGGCCCCGTTGGCCGGAGCGTCGTGGCGCATCCGCGCGCTCGATGAGCCCCCATTCCTCGCATTGGGCCAGCGCCAGGCTGGTGGCACGGTGGCTCATGCCGAGCGCGCGTCGCACCTCGGGTTCGGAGAGGGGGCCATCCGACACGAGGAGGTAGCCCTGTACGGCCGCGGTCGAGGGTGCCACGCCCCACGCTGCGCCGATGGCGCCCCAGGCTGCGGCGAACGATCGGCGTATCCCTTCGGCGGCAGCGATCGGCTCGCCAACAAACGTGCTACTCACGCAAGCATGTTAGTCGCTCGCCACAATGTCCTTGCCACGGGACGGGTGTATCGGCGAATGACGAAGCCCCGACGATGACCGTCGGGGCTTCGGTCGCGAGGAGAGATCCCTAGTGGGCGCAGCCACCCGCCTTGGCCGGTGCTCCATCGGTGTTGAACGAGGAGCCGCAGGCGCAGCTGCTGACCGCGTTCGGGTTGTTGATCGCGAAGCCGGAGCCCATGAGCGAGTCGACGTAGTCGATCTCGGCACCGGCGACGTGCTGCTGGCTGAACTGGTCGATGACGACCGGCACGCCGGAGTGGTCTTCCACCCTGTCGCCGTCGTTCACCTTGTCGTCGAACGCCAGGCCGTAGCTGAAGCCGGAGCATCCGCCGCTCTTCACGAAGAGGCGCAGCCGCGCATCGGCCTTGCCCTCGCGGGAGCGGAGCTCAAGCACCTTGCGGCCGGCCGCCTCGGTGACCGAAACGAGCAGCTCAGTGCTCGGTGCGCCGCCGGTCATCGAGATCGGCTCGCGAGGAGTTTCGGAGATGGTCATCTGTATCGGTCTCCCTGATGGGCGCCCGTGGCGCAATCGGTGTCGGAGTTTCGCTCTGGAAAGTATAGCAACCCGGTGGCGGCTTCTCGCAAGTGGACTTCCGGGTCCGAACGTCCTGCCTCGCCAACCGCTCTCCGGGTTCGCATTGGCCGGCTCCGGCCCGAGCTCCGTGATACCCACTGTGAGACTCTGAGTTCGGTTCGCGGGCACGGCCTGACCCACCGATCCACTGGCCCGATTGGGGTGCCTTGTGAGCGATCTGTCGGCCGCCGCCCGCGGCTCATCAGATCCGACACCACCGGTCGGGCGGATGTGACCTGATAGAAGCCTGGCGTATAGGCCTCGTCACAGTGCTGTCCGCCGTCCCG
>JACDBZ010000275.1 GCA_013694645.1 Chloroflexota bacterium | reverse complement strand
CGGCCAGCACCGATTCGGTCAGCGCCCCGCGCATCACGGTGACCAGCGCGACCGCGCCGACGATCAACGCGACGCCCACCAGCACGATGGCCAGGACCGTCGTGCGTGCACGGATCGAATCGGCCCGCGCCAGGAGATTCGGCTGCCCTGTGCGCATCGGCTCACCCACCGTCAGCATCCAGCCGGTAGCCCGCGCCTCGAATGGTCTCGAGCGCCCGCCGACCGAACGGGCGGTCGACCTTGTTCCGCAGGTGGCCGACGTACACCTCGACGATGTTCGGGTCGCCCTCGAAGTCGTAGTCCCAGACGTGGGCCAGGATCTCCGTCTTCGAGACGACCTCGCCCGCGCGCCGCATCAGGAACTCGAGGAGCTCCATCTCGCGCGCGGTGAGCTCGACCTCGTTCGCCCCGCGCCATGCGCGATGGCCTGCCGGGTCGAGGCGCAGGTCCCCGGCCTCGAGGACGGTCGGTCGTTGCGGCGCGCCGCGGCGCAGCAGTGCCCTGATGCGCGCAACCAGGACCGCGTGGGCGAATGGCTTTGTCAGGTAGTCGTCCGCTCCGCTGTCGAGGGCGCGGACCTCGTCGGAGGCGCCGTCGCGGGCGGTCAGCATCAGGATCGGCGTCCAGATGCGTGCCTCGCGCAGCCGCTCGCAGATCTCGTACCCGTTGACCTCGGGCAGCATCAGGTCCAGCACGATGGCGTCGTACGGCTCTTCCTTGGCCAGCCACAGGCCATCGGTCCCGTTCAGAGCCACGTCGACGGCGAACCCGTCGGCCTCCAATCCGTTCCGCAGGCCGGCCGCCAATCGCTTTTCGTCTTCGACCACGAGTATTCGCACCGTGTCATCTTGCCGCAGCTAGCTGAATCCGACCTGAACAAACCCTGAGCGCGGCATCCGAACAGGGAGTCCATGGCGCGACGGGGTGCGCCCAGCGGGTAGCATTTGTCCATGACGACCGACACCGGCTTCCTGGAGACGAACGGGGCGCGCATCTACTACGAGGTCGACGGGGATGGACCGCCGGTGGTGCTGATCCACGCCGGGATTGCCAACCTGCGCATGTGGGACGACCAGGTGACGGCATTGCGCGATGGGTACCGGGTGATCCGCTATGACACCCGAGGCTTTGGCGAGACCGAGACCGATGCGGTCGAGTTCTCGAATCGTGCCGACATCGCGGCCCTGCTCGACCACCTCGGCGAACGATCGGCCCACATCCTCGGGCTCTCTCGCGGGGGGATGATCGCGCTCGACTTCGCGATCGAGTACCCCGATAGGACACGCTCGCTCGTCGTGGCCGCCGGTGGTGTCGGGGGCTACGACGCCGGTGACGAGGCCCCTGCCGGCTGGGAGCAGGTGGAGGCGTGGGCCCAGGCCCGTGATTGGGCGCACGTCACCGAGTGGGAGACCGCCTACTGGGTCGACGGGCCGGGCCAGCCCCATGGCCGCGTCGATCCGGTCGTGCGCGCGAAGGTCCACGACTGGATCCTGACCAACTACGTGGCGGAAAAGGTGGAGGGAATCCCGCAGCCGCTGGATCCACCTGCGGTGGGCCGGCTCGACGCACTGCGCGTGCCACTGCTCGTCCTCATCGGCACGCTGGATGAACCCGGCACCCGGGAGTCGATGCGCCACCTGGCGAGTGCCGTGCCGGGCACGCAGCTCGAAACGTTCGAGGGCGCGGCGCACATGTTGAACCTCGAGCAGCCCGAGCGCTTCAACCAGGTCCTGCGAAGGTTCCTCGACGGCGCGTCCTAGAGCACCTTCCCCGGATTCAGGATGTTCAAGGGGTCCAGCGCGGTCTTGATCGAGCGCATCACGGCCACGGCGTCGGCGCCGCGCTGCAACTCGAGGAAGTCGCGCCGCGCCGCGCCGATGCCGTGCTCCCCGGTCACCGTTCCGCCCATCGCGATCGCAGCGCGGTAGAGCTCCTCGCAGGCGGCCTGGACCCGCTCCTCCGCCTCGGCGTCACCGCGGTCCCAGACAAACGTGGGGTGCAGGTTGCCGTCGCCGGCATGGCCGAACGTCCCGCAGCGCACCTCGTGCGCGGCGGCGATGCGCTGGATCGCCGACAGGAGCTCCGGCAACAGGGAGCGCGGTGCGCCGACGTCCTCCATGCGGGCGACCCCGAAGCGCTCCATGGCGCGGAAGGCGAGGCGTCGCACCTGCCTGAGCCAGTCGGCTTCGGTCGGGTCGGTGGCGCGCACCACGGACGTGGCGCCCCAATCGGTGCATGCAGCTTCGCCGGCGGCCAGCTCATCACCGGCGGCTGAGCCGGGTCGGTCGGATTCGATCAGCAGGAGCGCCGCGGCGGATCGGTCCAGGCCGAGCGCGTGCCAGTCGTCCACGGCGCCGATCACGGTCCTGTCCATCAGCTCCAGGGTGCAGGGCTCCAACCCCGCGGCGGTCATGGCGGCGACCGCCCGACCGGCGGACTCGAGTGTCGGGAAGAAAGCGAGCATCGTCCGCTTCGGGGGTGGCGCCGGCCGTAGGCGCACGGTGGCCTCGGTCACGATCCCGAGCGTCCCCTGCGAGCCGACAAAGAGGTGGGTGAGCGAGTATCCGGCCACATCCTTGACGTTCCGACCACCGGTGCGGATGACGCGCCCGTCGACGAGCACCACCTCCAGCGACAGGATTGCGTCCCGCGTCACTCCGTATTTCACGCAGCACAGGCCACCGGCATTGGTGCCGATGTTGCCGCCGATGGTGCAGAACTCGTAGCTCGCCGGATCCGGCGCGTAGAAGAGGCCTTCCTGTGCGACCGCCGTCTTGAGGTCCGCGTTGATGACGCCGGGCTGGACGACGGCGACCAGGTTGCCGTGGTCGATCTCGAGGATCGCATTCATACGGGTGAGCACGATGGTCAAGGCCCCCTCCACCCCCGCGGACCCTCCCGATAGGCCGGATCCGGCGCCGCGAGGCACCACCGGCACGCGGTGCGAGGTCGCCAGCCGCATGATCTCGGCGACCTCGTCAGTGCTCGAGGGAAGTGCCACCGCCAGCGGCAGCCCGGGCTCGAAGTGGACGGTCTCGTCGCGCCGATACGACTCGCGGTCGCCCTCGTCGGTCAGGAGTCGCATGGCCGGCAGGCGCTGACGAAGGTCATCCAGGAAATCGGTCACACGACATGGTGCGCCATGGAGATGGACGTGGTCCAGTCTCGCCCACCATTCGTCGTTGCGAAATGCACCGCGGAAGCACGCTGCGTAGGATGGGTGCCATGGGCGAGATCGACGACATTCTCGAGGCCGCAGCTGAGCACCGGGAGCGGGGCGAGCGCGTCGCGCTGGCCACGGTCGTCTCGGTTCGAGGATCGTCGTACCGGCGACCGGGCGCGCGCCTGCTGGTTCCGGAGCATGGCTCACCCATCGGCATCATCAGCGGTGGCTGCCTCGAAGGGGAGGCCGCGCGCCTGGCCCGCCGGGCGCTGGAGCTCGACGCGCCCCTGCTCGTCACGATCGACCATTCCGCCGAGGGCGATGAGCTGTGGGGCAGCGGGCTCGGCTGTCGCGGGGTGATCGAGCTGCTCGCGGAGCCTCACGAGATGGCCACCCAGACTCTCGATGCGCTGGCGCTCGCACGGCGCGATGGCCGGGCCACCTACCTGCTCACCGAGCTGGATGGCGGACGGCGCAGTCTCAGCGCTGTCGAAGCCGATGCGCTCGGCGAGGAAGCGGCGCTGGCCGCCAGGCACGGGCATCCGACGCTGCTAGGCAGTGCCGTTCTTGATCCTATCCTTCCGCCGCTCCAGCTGGTCGTGTGCGGCGCCGGTCCGGACGCAGCACCACTCGTTGCCGCGGGCCTTCGACTGGGCTGGCGCGTCGATGTCGTGGACCCGCGCCGCTCCTTCCTGGTTGCCGAGCGCTTCCCGGGAGCGCGGCTGCTCGATGCCGATCCGGCCATCGCCGCCGATGCGACCGGCGCCGGTGAGCGGGCGGTGGTCGTGATCATGAGTCATGACTACCTGCGCGATGCGGCGTTTCTCGGGGGCTTTTTCGGTTGCGGCCTGGCCTATCTCGGCGTGCTCGGGCCGCGGGACCGAACCGATCGCCTGCTGGCGGAGCTGGGCATCACGCTGTCGGTCTCCGACCTGGCGGCGCTGCACGCGCCCGCGGGACTGGACATCGGCGCCGATGGTGCGGAGGAGGTGGCGACCGCCATCGTCGGCGAGATCCTGGCGGTCCTGCGCGGACGCTCCGGCGGTCCCTTGCGCCGGCACCCCGGCTCGATCCAGGCATAGCTCGCACGACCGGTTCCTGGAGCCCCTAACCCCCGATGAAGCTCATCTCCACCTTGGGCAGGTCGACCGTTTCCAGGGTGCGGAGCTCGGAATAGCGATCGTCACGACCGGTCCAGATGACGCGGAGCACCTCGGCCAGATCGGCATCGGTGGCGCTCGACCGGACGAGGGCGCGCAAATCATGGCCAGAGGTGGCGAACAGGCAGGTGTAGAGATGCCCATCGGCGGACAGGCGAGCTCGAGTGCAATCGCCGCAGAAAGGCTGGGTCACACTGCTGATGACGCCGATTTCACCGGTGCCGTCGCGGTACCGATACCGCTGCGCCACCTCTCCGCGGTAGTCAGGGTCGACAGGCTCGAGTGGCCATCGCGCGTTGATGCGCTGGATGATCTCGGCTGCCGGCACCACGTCGTCCAGCCGCCAG
>JACDBZ010000255.1 GCA_013694645.1 Chloroflexota bacterium | reverse complement strand
CGATCCCAGGCCGTAGGCGATGACCGGCGTACCACAGGCCATGGCCTCGATCATCACGAGTCCGAACGGCTCGGACCAATCGATTGGAAAGATCAGCGCGCGAGCGTTCGCGAGGAAGTCGCCCTTCGTCTCGGGACCGACCTCACCGATGAACTCGACGTGCGCTGCACCGAGCAGCGGCTCGATCTCCTGCTCGAAGTAATCGTGATCAACGTCGTCAACCTTCGCGGCGATCCGCAACGGCACGTTGGCCCGCCGAGCGACCTCGATGGCACGGTCCGCACGCTTCTCCGGCGAGATACGCCCGAGAAAGGCGAGGTAGTCGCCGGGTTCGGCGCTCGGAGTGAGCTCGTCGGGTGGCATGCCGTGATGCACCGTCGCGGCCCAGTTCGCCTGTGGCAGCGGCGTGCGCTGGTCGTTGGAGATCGAGACGACCGGCATGTCGCCGAATTCGTCGTACACCGGCTGCAGATCCGGGATGTCGAGCCGGCCGTGGAGCGTGGTGACCTGCGGCACGCCCAGGCGGCGTGACATCGGAAAGTGAAAGTAGTCGAGGTGCCAATGGATGACGTCGAACCGATGTGCCTCAGCCGCAACACGTTCCAACTGGTACACGAGATGCGCGATCGGATCGATCACCGTCTCGTCCAGCCGTAGTGACCGCGGCGCGCAGGGCACCAGGGTGGCCTCGGTCGTCGAGTCCCCGCTCGCGAAGAGCGTCACGTCGTGACCTTGACGCACGAGCTCCTCGGTCAGGTATGAAACGACCCGCTCGGTCCCCCCGTAGGCGTGTGGGGGGACGCTCTCATACAGCGGCGCGACCTGCGCAATGCGCATTCGGTTCCCTCAGTTATGGATGGCAGGCGAGGGCGCACCACGCAGGTCCTGTGCCAGCGGGTTCAGCCGTCGAGACGAACCCTGAGCTCCTCGTTGACGATGCGCGCGTTCGCGCGTCCCGCCGTGCGCTTCATGATCTGACCCACCAGGAACCCGAACACCGCGACCTTCCCGGACCGATACTCGGCGACCTGCGACGGGAATTCCTCCAGCACGGCTTCGATCTCGGAGCCGATGGCACCGCTGTCCGAGACCTGACCAACGCCCTCGCGCTCGATGACCGACCGTGGCGACTCGCCCGACTCGAAGGTCGCCGCCAGCACGGTCTTGGCATTCGTGGACGAGACCCGGCCAGCCTCCACTTCTCCGATGAGCTCCGCCAGCCCCGCCGGCCTGAGTGCCACGCGATCTGCGCGCAGGCCATCGGCCGCGTTCTGGTTGAGGAGACGGCTGAATTCGCCGGTGATCCAGTTCGCGGCGCTCTTCGCGGGGATGCCTTCGCCGACTACGGCATCGAAGTATGCGGCGAGCGGCGCATCCGCAGTCAGGACGCCGGCGTCGTAGACCGATAGCCCCAGCGCGTCGATGTATCGCGCGCGGCGCTGAGCCGGCAGCTCCGGGAGACGAGCGCGGAGCTCATTGACCCAAGCCTGCGGTGGCCGCAGCGGAGGGAGATCGGGCTCGGGAAAGTATCGGTAGTCGTTCGCCTCCTCCTTGGTGCGCTGGATGATGGTGTGGCCGTTCTCCTCGTCCCAGCCGCGCGTCTCCTGGAGGATGATCTCGCCTCGGTTCAGTGCCGTTGCCTGACGGGCGACCTCGTACTCGAGCGCACGCTCCAGCGACCGGAAGCTGTTGAGGTTTTTGACCTCGACCTTCGTGCCGAAGCTGGCGGCGCCCATCGGTCGCAGGCTGACGTTGCCCTCGATGCGCATGGACCCCGCCTCCATATCGGCGTTGCTCGCGCCGATGGCTCGCAGCAGCTCGCGCAGCGTCTCCCCGTAGGCCCGTGCCTGAGCCGGCGAGCGAATGTCAGGTTCGGTCACGATCTCCATCAGCGGCACGCCCGCGCGGTTGAAGTCGACGACGCTGTACCCGCGCCTCGCGTGCTGCATGCGCGCGGTGTCCTCCTCGAGGTGCGCGCGTGTGATGCCGATCGTTACCTCTCGGCCCTCGCTCGGGACGGGCACCAGCAGCCGGCCATCGCTCGTCAGCGGCAGCGCGTACTGGCTGATCTGATAGCCCTTCGGCAGGTCGGGATAGAAGTAGTTCTTGCGCTCGAAGCGGACGGCCTCCGTCTCCACGTGGCAGTCGAGCGCGAGGCCGGTCAGCATGACGAGCTCAACCGCACGCCGGTTGATGACCGGCAGGGTGCCCGGCATGCCCATGCAGATCGGGCAGACGCGCGTGTTCGGCGCGTCGGCCTGTCCCTCGGCGCCCGACGTGGCACACGCGCAGAACATCTTGGAATCGGTCCGCAGCTGGGCGTGGACCTCGATCCCGATGACCGTTTCGTAGTGCGTGCTCACCGCCATGGGCCGATTGTACGCAGTGGCCCGAATGGGTCATGGTCGTACGCCGGACCGCCCCCTAGCCTTGTGACACCAACGCCCGAGGTACAAGAACGTGGGTGTCCGCATCGGCCGGTCATCGGAGCTCATCCCGGACGCATTCCGCGACCTTTCGCCTGTCACGCGCGGTCTGATCGTCACGGGTCTCGCGGTCCTCGGGTTGCTTCTTGGCCTGGTGGCCGTCAGTCCACCAGCCGACAGCGATCTCTGGATCCGCATCGAGCTCACGTTCGCCGCCTCGTTGGCGTTCGTCATCGGGCTGCGATCGGTCAGGGGGACGAGCGGCCGCGTCCGAGCGGTCCGCGGCTGGATCACAGTGGCCATGGCCCTTTGGCTCCTGGGCGAGCTGATCCGAAACTTTGAACGCGTCATCGGGATCGAGGCGGTCCCCGCGCTTTCCGACCTCCCGTTCATCGGCGTGCTCGTGTGTTCGGGCGTCGCGTATTCGGCCGCCCTGCGTGGACAGCTGCGTTCCGGGGAGGCGTTAGCCGTGTACCTGGATGGAGGCATCGTCTTCTTCGCGACTGCGGCGCTCATGGTCACCGCGTTCGGCGGAATGGCGGGAAGCAGCGTGGCCGGCACGGTGCACCTGGTGTACGCCATCTTTTTCCTGGCGACCACCGGCGCGACCCTCCTGCTCGACCTGGCGGTGCGCGCCGAACGTCGCCCTCAGGGTGCGTACGTCGTGCTGGTGGGGCTGGTGCTCCTGGGTGTTGGCTTCCTGGTGCGCCTGATGATCCCCCCCACGACCGGCCTGCGTGAGGCGGGCGCGCCGGGACTGCTCGCCATTGGCGTCGTCGTCGTCTCGCTCGGGACCGCCACTTGGACCGATGCTGTCGACAACCATCCGGGCTATGTCAAATTCGCCGCGTGGCTGCGGTCTGCGATGCCGCTGGTCGCGGTCGGGCTGACTCCGCTCCTGATTGCCGCGCACTTCATGCGCGATCTCTCCGGGCCGGTGGGCGTGGTCAACCTGGTCGCCATCGGTCTGGTGCTCGTCAGCGTCGCCGTTCGTCAGAGCGTCATGCTCGTCGATCGTGAAGCCGCGATCCGACGCGCGCAGGAGCTTGGTCGCGAGCTCTCGGGCGCCGAGCTCAAGTACCGATCACTCGTCGAGCGCCAACCGGGCGTGGTGTACATCGCCGAGGCCGGACCAGCCGGCCGGTGGCATTTCGTGAGCCCCCAGGTGAAGGCGATGCTCGGCTACACCCCCGACGAGTGGACGGACGACCCGGAGCTATGGGTACGAAGCATTCATCCGGACGACCGCGAGGCGGCGCTCGCTGGCGACATGGTGGCCGGCGAACTCGACACGGCCAAGCGATTCGAATACCGGATGATGCGACGCGACGGAACAGTGATCTGGGTGCTCGACGACGTCGCGGTGACCGAGGCCGTTGATGGCCAGCCCATGCTCCAGGGACTGCTGGTGGACATTACCCCCGCCAAGCTGGCCGAGGAGGCGCTGCGCGCCAGCGAGGAGCAGCAGCGCATGATCATCGAAACGGCCAGCTACGCCTTCGTCGCGATCGACGGTGAAGGGCGAGTGGTCGAATGGAACCGGCAGGCAGAGGAGACCTTCGGCTGGCCGCGCGGTGAGGCGGTCGGGGCTGATATCGCCGACCTCATCATTCCGCGCGCTCAGCACGCGGCGCACCGCGAGGGCATGCGCCGCTATGCGGCCAGCGGAGAAGGCCGCATCCTGTCACGACGGATGGAGCTGGAGGCGGTGCACCGTGATGGTCGCCAATTCCCGATCGAGCTGACCATCTGGCCGGTGCAGAGCGGCGACTCGATCCGGTTCAACGCGCTCATCGACGACATCACTGTGCGCAAGGAGCTGGAGGGCCAGCTTCGCCACCAGGCGCTGCACGACTCCCTCACCGGACTGCCGAACCGGGCTCTGTTCGCCGACCGTGTCCAGCACGCGCTCGACCGATCCTCCCGCTCGCTCGATGCCTCGTTGGCCGTCCTGTTCCTGGACCTGGACGATTTCAAGACGATCAACGACAGCCTGGGCCACGGTGCTGGCGACGAGCTGTTGATCGAAGTGGGCCGTCGCCTCGAGCACACATTGCGTCCCGCCGACACGTCCGCACGTCTGGGCGGCGATGAGTTCGCCATCCTGCTCGAGGACGCGGCCTCCGAGGCGCCGCAGGCCGTGGCGGGGCGGCTGCTCAATGCGTTTGAGCACCCCTTCACCATCCATGACAAGCATGTCCAGGTGCACGCCAGCATCGGCATCGCGCTCGACAGCGCGACGGCCACAACACCGGAGGAGCTGCTGCGCAATGCAGACCTCGCGATGTACATGGCGAAGCAGCGCGGCAAGGGCCGCTACGAGCTGTACGAGCAGCGCATGCACGAGGCCGCACTTCGCCGCCTCGATCTCAAGGCCGGCCTCGAACGTGCAATCGCCGAAGACACGCTGGAGGTGCACTACCAGCCGATCGTGGAGCTGCACGACGGGACCGTGGTCGGCTTCGAGGCGCTGCTCCGCTGGCGCGACTCGGATGGGCAGTTCGTTCCCGTCCTCGAGGTCATTTCGCTGGCCGAGGAGACAGGGTTGATCGCACCGATCACGCAGTTCGTGCTGCGCCAGGCCTGCGGACAGGCGCTCGAATGGACCGGACCGGACGAAACGCCGATGCACGTGGCGGTGAATGTCTCGGCCTCTCAGCTGGAGCAGGGTTCGGTCGTCCGCGACGTGCGAGCGGCGCTGCGTCAGAGCGGACTCGATCCGTCGGCACTGGTCATCGAGATCACGGAGAGCACCCTCATCGACGATAGCCTGACCGCATTGCGCGAGCTGAGAAGGCTGCGCAAGCTCGGCGTGCGCCTGGCGCTCGACGACTTCGGCACCGGCCATTCGTCCCTCGGTCGACTTCGGCACCTGCCGTTCGACATCGTCAAGATCGACCGGAGCTTCGTCTCGAAGATCACCCTGGAACAGGAGGGAGCCGTCGTGCAGTCGATCCTGGAGATGGCCGCCACGATGGGCCTCGAGGTGGTGGCCGAGGGTGTCGAGACGCAGGCACAGCTCCTGGCGCTCCGCGCTCGCGGCTGTCGAATGGGCCAGGGCTACCACTTCTCGCGCCCGGTACCGCGGGAAGCGGTGGAATCCATCATCGCCGTTGGCCGTCTTCCGCTTCCGCGTCGTCGCCTCCAGGCATTGCCGGCGCGCGGCGCGTGATGGTATCGCCCCTCCCGCGCGCCTGTTAGGCTGCGTCGCGATGAAGATCGGTGAGTGGGACAACCTCGGGAAAGCTCGCGGCCTCATTCAACGTCAGCTCGGCGAGCTGAGAGCCGACGAGTACGCCGCGCATGTCGGCGTCAACCCCGGCAACGGACGCATGCGCGTCCTCGTGGCAACCGACGTTGGCCTCCTCGACTACAGCTACGCCCCGGTCGGCGCCGATCCGAACGGAGCATGGATTCTCCGCGGACAGGCTCATCGGTGGGGCGCGATCCGAGGGCTCCGGCTCCAGACCGACGCCCAGGTTGACGAGGCCTCGGGACGTGATCAGGCCGTGTGGCGCCTGGTGGCTGAGGATCCCAAGATCGAGCTCGCCGCGACGACCGATGTCGACGGAGCGATCGAGGGGTTACTCGCGTTCGCCCGGGCGTGCCTCGTGCACGCAGGCTGACGGTCGGCCGCAGCCGGAGAACCCGACCGAGCTACTGTGGAATGACGATGCTCGAGAGGTCGTCCCCCGCCTCCGGCCACTGCGGATCCATCTCGCGCGCCGCCTCCACCAGGATCTCGGCGACGGCGAGATCGCGATACCACTTGTGGTCGGCGGGAACCACGAACCACGGGGCGTGGTCGCGGGAGCAGCGCGCCAGCGCATCGGCGTAGGCGGCCTGGTAGTCGCCCCAATGTTCACGCGTTTCGAGGTCCCCCGACGACCACTTCCAATGCTTCGCGGGATCGTCAATGCGCTTCTGGAACCGCTCGCGCTGCTCATCTCGGCTGATGTGGAGGAAGACCTTCACGATCCGGGTGTCGTTGGCGGCAAGCGTCGCCTCGAAATCGTTGATCTGGTCGTAGCGCTTCTCCCACACGGATTCGGGGACGAGCTCGTTGACGCGCACGACCAGGACGTCCTCGTAATGCGAGCGATTGAACACGCCGATGCGTCCCTTGCCCGGCGTGGCCGCGTGCACGCGCCACAGGTAATCGTGACGCAGCTCCTCCTCGGTTGGCACGCCGAAGCCGATGACACGCGTACCCTGCGGATTGAACGCCGTGATCACCTTGCGGATGAGCCCGTCCTTGCCCCCGCCGTCGAGCGCCTGGAGCACGATGAGCAGGCTCTGCCGCCCCTCGGCCCACAGGCGCTCCTGGAAGCTGGTGAGCTCATGACGCAGCTCCTTGAGCCGATCGTGCGCGGCATCCTTGTCCCCATCAAAGCCTGGCGTCGAGGCGGGATCGATGGCCGCGAGGTCCGGCTTCGTCCCCGGGGCGATGCGGAGGAGCTCGCCGAAGCTCATCGGATCGGTCTCCGTGCGATGAGGTAGATCGCACCGAAGGGAATGCGCAGGACACCGTCCGGCGTGCGGGGCGTGGTGGCGAGCATCTCGTCGCTGAGGGCGCGGTGCTCTTCGGGACTGAAGTGCTCAGTGGCGGGATTGCGGAAACCGATCTCGCGCCATGTCCGAAACGCCGCTTCGTCCGGCAGCAGGATGGCGGTCATCGGATCCGCCTCCACCACGACGTCGGTCCATTCGGCCTCGCCGACCGTGGCCGCAAGCGTCTCCGTGGTCGGGTAGCGACTGGTGGTGTCGATCCCATGGCGCTCATAGATCTCGTTGTAGTGGCACACCGGGGTCACCTCCGTGGGCCCGGGCACCGACAGGCTGAGGCGACCGCCCGGGCGCGTCACGCGCAGCCACTCGGCGAGCACCGCCCGCTGATCGTTCGCGAACAGCAGTGCATGCGAGGCAAGCACGACGTCGAACGCGGCATCGTCGAAGCGCAGATCGGCGAAGTCCATTTCCTCGAAGCGGACGCCGGGGACCTCACGCCTCGCAATCTCGAGCATGCCGGGCGCGGCATCCACGCCCGTGACGGCGCGGCCTTCGCCGCGTGCCGCGGCCGCCCCGATTCCCGTCCCGGTCCCGATGTCCAGGACTCGCTCGCCGGGCATGAGCCGGGCGCGGCGAACGACCGTCTCGGCGATCGGCCGCAGCGATGGCACCATCGTGGCCGCATAACCAGCCGCGATCTCGCTGAATAGCTGGGCGGGGGTCTTCGGCATCGGCGAAGCGTAGCCGATGGTGCTGCGGGCTGTCGGGGTGGGATCAGGCGCGGTGGCGGGCCACGAACCGCTCGATGCGGTCCATCGCCTCCACGATCTGCTCGTAGGCCGTCGCATAGCAGACACGCACATGACCGGCGCCACTCGGACCAAAGGCGGTCCCCGGCACGACCCCGACGCGCTCTTCCTCGAGGAGCTGTTCGGCGAACGCGCCCTCGTCCATCCCGGTTGCAGCGGTCACGCGCGGGAAGCAGTAGAAGGCGCCCATCGGCTCAAAGCACGCCAAGCCGATCTCGTTGAAGCGATCGGTCATGTACCGGCGGCGGCGGTCGTACTCGGCACGCATCGCCTGGAGATGCGGCTCGCCGTTGCGAAGCGCCTCAATGGCGGCGAACTGCGCGGCCGTCGGCGCGCACATGATCCCGTACTGGTGCACCTTGGCGATGCCGGCCATGATCTCCGCGGACGCCGCGACATAGCCGATGCGCCAGCCGGTCATCGCGTAGCTCTTGCTGAAGCCCCCCATCAGAACGGTGCGCTCGCGCATTCCGGGCAGCGCGCTGAAGGCGGTGTGCTCGTGCTCGCCATAGACGAGGCGGTCGTAGATCTCATCGGAGTAGACGAGCAGGTCGTGCGCGTCGGCCAGGCGGGCAATGGCCTCCAGCTCCGGCCGGTCCAGGACCGCGCCAGTGGGGTTGTTCGGATAACCGAGGAAGATTCCCTTGGTGCGCGGCGTGATGGCCGATTCGATCATCTCGGTAGTGACGCGGAAGTCGGTGGCGTCGGTGGTGGCGACCGGGATAGCGGTGCCCCCGGCAAGCTCGATGCAAGGCGCGTAGGCCACGAAGCACGGTTCGTGGTAGATCACCTCGTCCCCGGGGTTGATCGTGGCGCGGAGGGAGGCGTCCACTCCCTCGGAAGCGCCGACGGTGACGATCAGCTCCGTCCGCGGGTCGTAGGCGGCGCCGTATCGGTCGCGAAGGTTGGCGGCGATGAGCTCGCGCAGCTCGAGCATCCCACCGTTGGCGGTGTAGTGCGTCTCCCCCGCCTCCAGGCTGGCGATGGCGGCGCGGGTGATCTGCTCAGGCGTGGTGAAGTCGGGTTCGCCGATGGTCAGGCTGATGACGTCCTTCATCTCGGCCAGCATGTCGAAGAAGCGGCGGATCCCCGACGGGGGCATCGCGCGCACACGGTCGTTGAGGAAGTCAGCGGTGGCGCGGCGCGTCGGCGGGGTCCTGGTGCTCATCGCCGCTCAGTCTAGCGGGCGGGCCGATGACCACCTCACAGGTTCTCCACCGAGCGGACAACATCCTTCCAAGACGGCTTTCGCCTATATTTCAGTGGTCTCCTGACCTGAGCGTCGACTCTGCGCACCCGCGAGCATGATCTCGTCCGAAATATCGGTCAAAGGCGGCCCGAATCGCATGCCGGGCCGAGAAGGCCCGATATTTCGACGCGGACCGGCGTGAGGACCGCGCGGGCAGCCATCCATTGCCATCCTCGCAATGAAAACCGGCTAGAACCGGCGCGTGAGTTGCTCGAACCCTCATCGGATGGATCGAGTCAGCCTGCGCTCACCGTGGGCGTGGCGAGGCGGAAGATCGGCGCCGGGATCGAGTCGTCGATGCGAACGGCCTCCACCACGATGACGTGGAGCTGACCGGTGATCTCCCGATTCAGCCACGCGACGCTGGTGAGGTGCTCGCCCTGAGCCTTCCCGCAGACCCACACAGCCACTTTCGCGCCGCTGGCGACCATCTGACGCATGACAAGTCCGAACGTCTCGTCGCTGCTCGGTCCGAGCTCGACAACCACGCGGACCTGCGCGCCGTCAGGATCGGTCGCGACGACCGTACCGGGCGACGCGGCACCGGCCGCTGCGGCCGTGAGCCGGATGCCCATCAGATCGCCGACCTCGTCCAGGTTGGATCCGAGCCAGGTGGCGAATTCATCGGCTCGCCACAGCTCGACCGGGTCCGCGCGGCGCAGACGCCCGATCGGAAGGCCCGGCGATGCCGCAACCGTCGGGAACGTCGTCACCGGGGTGGGGGCACCGTTGGTCGCGGGCTCATCGGGCCACGGCAGATCTTCTCGGCCGGGCACCATTGGATCAGTGGAGACCGGCATCGGCAAATGGCACCTGCATGACTGAAGGGGTAATCCCGGCCCTGAGTGTCATCCTCGCTAACCGCCACTGCCAGCCGTACGATCACCGCTGGAAGGTGGGCCATTCGGCTCGGCGCCCCCGATCGCCGGGAGAGCGTCGTGCTTGACGAGTTGCGGCGCGAGGCCTGAGCCTTCGCCGCGTCACGGGCGCCCCCAGGTCCGCTCTCCAGCCTCGATTCGAAGGGTCAGCCGGTTCGCCGGCCACGGGAGCGGGCAGGTCGCAAACGAGCTGAAGACACAGGGTGGGTTATAGGCACGGTTGAAGTCGACAACAACCGCGCCTGTCGTGGTTGGCGCGCTGGTATACAGAAATCGTCCGCCGCCGTACGTCTCGTGCCGATTCGTCGCATCGCCGAACACGAGCCACAGCTCGCCGGCGTCGCCTCCCGCCAGTGCCTGAATCCGATGCACCACGCCGTCGCGCTCGAAGACGACATCGCCCGGCGATGGCTGCTCGTCGCGGAAACCAAGGACGTCGGGCACGCGAAGGACGCGCCTGGGCGTCGGCTCGAATCGGGCGTCGATACGCCAGTCAGGACTCACAGGCCAGTGATCGATCCCGTCAAATGAGCGGCGAGCATCCGCGTCGATGTCCCAGGTGCGAAGAGCCGGCCGTTGACCGCGCTCGATGAGACAGAGCCGGAGAGAACCGAGCTCCAGCATCGTGGGATCGCCGTCCTGGTCGCTCACCAGCCGCAGGTCCGACACGCTCATCCCTCCGAGGGCGAGCCCATCGCGCGTCCCGTTCGCGC
>JACDBZ010000236.1 GCA_013694645.1 Chloroflexota bacterium | reverse complement strand
CGCGTCGTCGTCATCGGCGGAGGTGTCGTCGGCTGCGCCGTGCTCTATCACCTGACCAGGGCTGGTTGGACCGACCTGATGCTCCTCGAGCGCAGGGAGCTGACCTCCGGTTCGACCTGGCACTCGGCCGGGGGAATGCATACCCTGAACGGCGACCCCAATATTTCCAAGCTGCAGCAGTACACGGTCCAGCTCTACGAGGAGATCGAACGGATCTCGGGCCAGGACTGCGGGATCCACCTGCCCGGTGGCCTGATGCTGGCCGACACCGAGGTGCGGATGGACTTCCTGCGCCTGACGCAGGCCCGTGGTCGCTATCTGGGCATGGACCTCGAGCTCATCACTCCATCCGAAGCCCAGACCCTCTTTCCGCTGCTCGACCCGCGCTGCTTCGTCGGTGGCCTGTACGACCCGGTCGAGGGTCATGTCGACCCGTCGGGCGTCACACACGCCTACGCCACCTGTGCGCGGCTTGCCGGAGCAGAGGTGCACCGCAACACTGCGGTCACCGGCCTGAGCCAACGGCCGGACGGGAGCTGGGACGTGCAGACCGACGTTGGCACCACGATCCATGCCGAGCACGTCGTCAACGCCGCCGGGCTCTGGGCTCGGGAGGTTGGCCGGATGGTGGGCATCGAGCTTCCAGTCCTTGCGATGGAACACATGTTTCTCCTCACCGAGAACATGCCCGAGGTCGCCGCGAACATGGCGGCCACGGGCAAGGAGATGGCCATGGCGATGGATTTCGGCGGCGAGATCTACATCCGCCAGGAGGGCGGAGGCATGTTGCTCGGCACCTACGAGCAGGCTTGCGTCCCCTGGTCGCCGAGGGAGACGCCGTGGGACTTCGGAGCGCAGCTGCTCAAGCCGGACCTCGACCGTATCACCCCCGAGCTGGAGGTCGCCTTCCGCCACTACCCCGCGATGGCCACGGTCGGCATCAAGCGGGTCGTCAATGGTCCGTTCACCTTCTCGCCCGACGGGAATCCCCTTGTCGGTCCCGTCCCGGGGCTGCGCAACTTCTGGGTCGCCTGCGGCGTGATGGCCGGTCTCTCGCAGGGCGGAGGCGTTGGGCTGGCTCTCTCGGCGTGGATGACCGAGGGCGACCCGGGGATGGATATCTGGGCCATGGACGTGGCCCGCTACGGTGACTACGCGACGGTCGGGTACACCAACGCCAAGGTCCGCGAGAACTACGCACGCCGGTTCCGCATCACCTTCCCCAACGAGGAGCTGGCAGCTGGTCGCCCGTTGCACACGACACCGATCCATGACCGCCTCACGCAGGCGAATGCGGTCTGGGGTGCCGCCTACGGCCTTGAGCACGCGCTCTGGTTCCAGGCCGCGGGAAAGGAGCCGGTGGAGGACGTCACGTTCCGGCGTTCCAATGCCTGGGACCAGGTCGCAGCGGAATGCATCGCGGTCCGCGAGGGCGTGGGATTGATCGAGACGGCGAACTTCGGGAAGTATCACGTGACCGGACCCGGCGCGGCCACGTGGCTCTCCAGCCTGCTCACGAATCGGATGCCGGCGGTCGGTCGGATCGTGCTGACGGCGATGCTCAACCCCCAGGGCCGGATTCTCGGCGAGTTCACGGTCGCCCGAGCCGGAGAGGACGAGTTCTTCCTGTTCGGTTCACAGGCGGCCGAGTCCCACCACCGGCGCTGGTTCCTCGATCATCTGCCGAGCGATGGCAGCGTCTCGTTCCGCATCCTCGGCCTGAGCCTGGTGGGGCTTTCACTGGCCGGGCCTCGCGCGCGCGACGTGCTCCAGAAGGTGACCGACACCGACCTCGCAACCACCGCGTTCAGGTTCATGGATTTCCGGCCGATGGACGTCGGCATGATTCCGGCACGTGTCGGTCGGCTCAGCTACTCAGGGGAGCTCGGCTACGAGCTATGGGTCGCGCCCGAATACCAGCGAGCACTCTTCGATCTGCTGATGGATGCTGGTGCCGACTTCGGGATCCGCCCATTCGGGTTCCGGGCGCTGATGTCACTGCGGCTGGAGAAGGGCTTCGGCACGTGGTTCCGCGAGTACCGACCCATCTACACAGCGCTCGAGGCCGGTCTCACGAGCTACATCAAGCTCGACCACGAGTTCATCGGTCGAGCGGCCCACGAGGCGGAGCTGGCGGTGGGACCCGGCCGGCGCCTGGTCACCCTGGTCGTCGACCCGGACCCCGATGATCCCGCGGACGCCATCGGCGACGAGCCCATCTGGCACAACGACGAGGTCGTCGGGTGGGTCACGTCCGGAGGATACGGCCACTACAGCCAGGCATCGCTTGCGCTCGGATATGTCCCGACCCCGTTGGCGGATGCCGGTTCGAATGGGTCCTTCGAGATCGAGATCATCGGCCGGCGACGTCCCGCTCGCCTGCAGCTCGCGCCGGTCCACGATCCCGAGGGCCGGCGGATGCGCCAGTGATCGAGGGACGGCGCATCGTCCTCGACGGTCGACCGATGGCGTACGCGGACGGCGATTCGATCGCCATGGCCGTGCTGCGCGCCGGCGAGCACCCTCGGCACGGAGGCACGCTCTGCCTGGCCGGCGACTGTGGCAACTGCGTGGCTGCGGTGGAGGGCGTCGCATACGTGCGGACCTGCCAGACGCGGGCTCGCCCCGGGCTCGTGGTGCGCCGGCATCCCGCGAACGCGGAGCCGCCCCTGCCGGTCGTGGAGAACATGAGCCTCACAGGCCCGTCGCCGGCGGCGCGCATCCGGGTCCAACGCGCCGAGGCCGATCTGGTCGTGATAGGCGCCGGCGACAGCGGGTCGGCGGCGGCGGCGGATGCTGAGCGCCAGGGACGAACCGTCACCATCCTCGACGCTCGGGACGGGATGGAGGTCGTGGCCATCTACGCCGGACCGACGATCATCGTCCGGACGCCCGGTGGGATGCTCCACATCAACGCCCATGAGGTGGTGGTCGCGACTGGCGCGGCCGAGCTGCATCCGGTCTGCCCCGGGGGTTCCCTGATCGGTTTGCTCACCGCTCGCGCGGCCCAGGATCTGCACGCCGCCGGCGTGGACCTGGGCGCTGCCGTGGCCATCGGCTCGGCACCGAGTGGTGTGCCGTGTACCCCATTGCCAGGCAGGCTGCTCCGAATCGAAGGCGAACAGCGCGTGACGGGCGTCGTCATGACCGATGAGGGGAGCGACGGGGAGCGGACCACGGCCTGCGACACGGTCATTTTCGGCCTCGGGAGCTCCGCCCGTGACCTCCTCTCGCGCATGTCCGAGGATCCGGCGGTCACCGTCGTCGGGCCGGCGGCCGAGGCATTTCCGCTCCCGGAGTGCCCGACCACGGGCACGGTCTGCCCCTGCTCCCGCGTGAGCGTCGAGGATCTCGCGGGCGTCTGGGATCGCGGGTTTC
>JACDBZ010000212.1 GCA_013694645.1 Chloroflexota bacterium | reverse complement strand
GGCGACGATCGAGCGGCTCACCTCGATGGGCCCGGACGGCCTCCCGGCGGGTCTCGATCGATGTCCCACCTGTGGCGAAGTGGCGGGCGACTACTACCGCCACGGCTCCGGGGTCATCCGGGTCTGGTGCGCCTGCGATAACCACAATCGATGCGCCCGCTGCAGCGATCCGCTCGCGCGCCACCGCCTCTCGGCCTGGTTCTGGAGCGAGGCAGACGGCCACCCCTGGCACGTCGCCGCCTATGCGGCCTTCTCGCACCAATGCCCGGACCCGGGATCCGAGCATGGCGGCTGACAGCGCGCCGACGGCCCGGCAACCGAAGGAATCCTGGCGATCAGCGAGCCGTTCGAGACGAACCAGCCGGCCGCGCCGGCGACATCGAGGTGGATGTTCGTCTCGCCTGCCATCAAGACCGGCGGACGATCCCGGGAATGCCGTCGAACGCGCTGTCGAACGTCAGGACCTCGGGGATGTCGTGGCGCTGCATGATCGCGACGTGGAGTGCATCTCGCCCTTTGAGTTTCGTCGTCTGGACGAGGCGCCGCGCCCGGTCCACGTCCTCGAGCTCGATCGGGTAGACCTCATCGACGATGCGCCGCAGCGTCGACCAGGCAGCATCTATGGCGTCCGCTCGATTGATCGCGACGTAGCGATGCAGGATCTCCTGGAAGGCCTCGGCGTCCGTCACGAGCCGCTCGCGCGCAGTCACGGCGACTTCAACCGCGTGCCTGGCACGTTCCCGATTGGGATGCTCGCCGCCGACCAGGTACATCGGAATGTTCGAGTCGACGAAGACGCTCACGCTTCGCGATCAGCCGAGCGATCTTCGTGGTCGTCGGCGTAGCCCATCGTGATCGCGCCGAGAATGTCCTCAATGGACCCGGTCGGGTAGTCGTAGGCCATCGCCTCACGAACAGCCCGGAGCTTCGGCTCCGGATCCGGGTACTCCGCAGATGCACGGGCCGCGCGAAGCGCGTCGCGAACCCAAGCCGCGGTAGTTTGGCGCCGCCGGCGGGCGAGTTGCTGGATCTCGGCCAGCTCGTCATCTTCGAACAGCACCTGCAGCCGCTTGGTCATGGCCTGAGCCTAGATGACTCATCGTGATGAGTCAAACTACAAGACCGATGACCAGCGGGCCACCCGGGCTCATCAGGAGTGCGGCCTTGCCGATGCCGCTGATCTCGACGACGCCCGGCGTCTGCTTGCCCGCGCGACCTTTGCGCTGTCGTACGGGTGTACGTCGCGGGCCTCAGGCATGTCGGAGCCGGGGTGGGCGACCGCATCGCTGACACCCCGGCTCCGACCCGGTAGACAGTCCCGAAGCTAGCGGGACGTGACCATGTAATACGTGACCCAGCCGGGCTCCGTCGGGACCGTCAGCGAATCCCAGCCGGCCGGGCCGGCGACGCCCACGGGCACCGTCCGAAGGTGGACGACGGATGCCTCGGTCTGGCAGATGCCGGCACGAAGCAGCGGGCTCCGTGCGCTTCCGGCGCTGGGCAGGAAGGCCTTGTCGGTTGCGTCCGGGCAGCTCGCCGGATCCTGGAGGTAGGTGGCGCTGTCGACGCCAAAGATCCTCGGGAAGAACCCGATGCCCTTGTGCTGCGGCCCGAGGCCGGTCTGGCCATCGTGGACGTGCCACGTGGGAGGCAGCTCCGAGGCGGACGAGTCGGCGAGCGCGGCGGCGGGCCCGAACGCGGCCACCGCCGCGAAGGTCAGGCCGATGACCGAGCTCCTGAACAGTCTGCGATTCACTTGCGCCACTCCTTTTCACGGCTGCGGGAGGATTCCACCGCCCGCAGCACGTGCTGGCGGAGCGCCGTCGCGGTCTCGAGCTTCCGAGCCGCTCGAACCAGGTGCCACTCGACCGTCTGCTCGTCGAGGCCCACGCCGACAGCAATGTCGCTGGAGGTCAGGCCCGAGGCGAGCAGGAGGACGATTCGCTCCTCGGTCGGCGAAAGCTCTGGAACCGACACGACGCTCCTTTCACTGGATCAACAGGGCTGAGCATCGCGAAGACCGCTAAGCGGCGGCTGACGCGACGCTAATGCGTGCGAGAATCCGGGCGCAATGGACTTCCGAATGCTCGGCCGGCTGGAAGTCGAAGCCGAGGGACTCGAGGTCGCGCCGACACGACCGCGCGAGCGAGCCGTGCTCGGGGCGCTTCTTCTTCGCCGCGGCCGCCGGGTCCGCATCGAGGAGATCATCGACGCGGTCTGGGACGAGGACCCGCCGCCTACGGCTAGGACGGCGCTGCACGGGCACATCTCGGCCCTTCGTCGACGGCTCGGTGCGGAGCGGATCGAGACCCAGCCCGGGGGGTACCGGCTGCAGCTGCTGCCAGGCGACACGCTCGACATCGAGCGGCTCGAGCGGCTCGTCGCGGACGCCGGCACCGAGGGCGCGGCGAGCCGGTCGGAACTGTTGCGGGAGGCCCTGGCCCTGTTCCGCGACGAGCCACTCGCGGACATCGATCTCGACGCAGATCCCAGCGTCTCTCTGGCGATCGAGCTCGCCGCCGAGACCGCCCGGCTCGACGAGCTCCGCCTCGCCGCCGAGGAACAGCGCGCCGCCGCCGACCTTGAGCTGGGGCGGCAGCTCGACGTCGTGCCGCGCCTGGAGCGCCTCGTCGCCGAGCACCCGCTGCGCGAGGGCTTCCGGAGCCATTTGATGCTCGCGCTCTACCGCGCCGGACGCCAAGCCGACGCGCTGCGCGTCGCCCAGGAAGCCCGCCGGATCCTCGACTCCGAGCTGGGCGTCGAGCCGGGGCCCGCCCTCCAGCGGCTCGAGCTCCAGATTCTCGACCATGATCCCGAGCTTTCCGCGGCGTCGCTGGCGGAACTCGCCGGGGAGACGAG